>JAYVHC010000263.1:0-5349 GCA_043771575.1 Planctomycetia bacterium | reverse complement strand
CGGATCCGATCGTCAAATTCGATGCTCAAAGCCACGTCTACGTCAGCTTTATGGCGGCCACATTCAAGGGAACAAACCGACCTCCCATTTTGAATCCAGCCTCCGGAAGTCCCCGTAGCTTAGGTTTTGAAGCGAACAATGGAATTTTCGTCGCCCTTAGTGATGACGGCGGTTCGACCTGGCAGGCTCCCATTGCAGTCGCCTCGCAGCGCTTTGAAAGTTCGGAGCAAGTGTCTTTCGATATCAATCCCGACATGGCGATCGACACTTTGCCGAGGCTGCCCGATGGGCAATTGAATCCGAATTTCGGAAATATCTACGTGACTTGGGCGAGGAACTATCCTTCCGGACAGTTCCCCGGCGAGGTTAATTCAACGGGTGGAAGCCAATTCTTCATTGCGGCCTCCAGCGATGGCGGCCAAAACTGGCATCTACGAACTCAACAGCCTTCAAACAGCGATGGTACCTTTTTGCCTCAAATCATCGAGAAGCTTCCAAATATTTTGTTTCTCGCGGTCGTTGCCCTCGGCGACCTAGACAAAAATGGGACGCTCGACTTAGTGGCAGGTGGTGGAATCAACGATGGTATCGACGTCTTCCGAGGTCTTGGCGATGGCTCATTCGTGTTTACTAAACGTTACTCTGGTAGTCGGCAAGCCGCCAGTCTGGCCATCGCGGATCTAAACGGCGACGGTAATCTGGACGTGGTAGCCACTTCGCTGGACTCCGACAACGCTGTCACTGTGCTGCCCGGCAATGGTCATCTTGGATTTGATCCGCCAATGGTTTACGAGGATGTTGGCCAGGGACCGCTGGTCGTGCGCGTTGCCGACTGGGGAAGCCAAGTTTCTCACGCGGACAATGAACCCGTAACACTTGGGCCACCGGACGGAGTACCCGATCTTATCGTCGCCAACAGTGGCGTCATTCCTGGACCGTTTACCGCTATTGGACCACCCGGCATCGTGCTGCTGCCCGGCTTGTTGGACAAGCACGGAATACGCAGTGGATTTGGGGACCCCTTCACATTGTCTGCAGCTGAGCAACCTTTGGACTTAGAGCTGACAGATTTCGACGGCGATGGGTCACTAGATATTGCGGTCGTAGACCGTACGGGATTTTTTGTCATTTTTGGCAACCTGCCAGCAATCCAATCCAACGCCTCTCAAGCAACGGCTCGCGACCTTGGAACCGTGGTTCACATTGTCCAGCCCACGCTGACGATCTTGCCGGGACATGAAGACGCTTGGTTTCGAATTCAGGTAGCCAGCGAGGCGAGTGTTGGAGCAAGCGATCAAGTACTCGACTTTTCTTCAGGCTTTGCTCAGGTCACCGGCGCCGGACTGAGAATGGCGATTGTCGATGCAGTTGGGAATTTGCGCGCTGAAGGTGACCGCATACGGCTCGTGGCCAAGCAAGCGGAGACACTGTTTATCCATATTTCTGGCCTTCGAGAAAGGCTGGGTTCTCATGGAGCTGGGGCTTATCAGCTCGTGATCGACACGCTGCCACAATTGGTCGCTATCGAAGCGCCGTCACTCATTCCAGGCAAAAATGGATTACCGGGTGGAGCTATCACCAGTTTAGTGTTGGTCCTACAAGGCGATCGCTTGGACCAGGCTTCGGCGGAAAATGCAGAAAACTATCGAGTAACTTGGCTCGGACCCGATGGCCGGTTGGGGACGAGCGATGATCAGGATTTCAAGCTTGCCGCAAACACGGGCCTGGCTCAGTCGGTGGTGTACAACGCCAGCGGCAATCGCGACGTCGCTAGAGGTCGAACATACCCCGTAGCTATACGCCAAACAGTCACCTTGCTGTTCTCTCAAGCACTGCCTGCTGGGTCGTACCAGATCGAGGTTTCTCCGCGAGTGCAGGCCGCGTCATTCAATCTCGATGAAGTCAGTTTATTAACGCCTAGGAATGGGTTTTCGGCTCATGCAGTCGTGTCGCACGATGCCGGTCAAGTACATGAAGGAGCTCGAATCTTGGCCGATCGGCTCGTCGTCACTTCGCAGGCGGCCAGCGACTTTCAAGAGTACACAGCCGGCACTCGCTTTTTGACCCAGTTGCATGCGGATTTGGGAACGCTGTTGGATTCTGCGTTGAGCGAAAACGGGGACGTGCTTGAACGCGACACGCTACGACTGCTGGAAAACATCGCGGCGCGCATCACCCCAGCGCTTAGCACAGCATATGGTCGATCCATTTCCTTATTAGTAATCCTGCTCGATCCGGTTTCCATCTCGTTGCTTGATCCCGAAGGAAATCGTTTCGCTTACGACCTACGACAGAATAACCTCTCGAACAACCTCTCGGAAACTTATGTGCAAGTTGGCGGCAACGTTGAGTTACTGGTCATCGCGCAGCCTCGAGGCGCGTATGACTTAACAATTTCGGATGTACCCCCACTCGCTCGCGGAGGGTATGCATATTTCGGCAGCCAGCGAACCGAAATTCAATCATTGACAAGCCAAATTCGCGTAGATCAGGCACGATCGTTTTCGATTCCGTTCGGTGGCCTCGCTGCGTCCGCGCCAACCACTGGTGCCGCGCCGCCAATCTCGAGTCCTGGCATTCCAACAATTTTTTCCACGGCGATGCTCGGGCAAGTCAGCCGTACCATGCTCGGTAGCGGAACCTCAGACATCTTGTACGGCTCGGGCAGTGGAGCAGCGGCCGCAGAGAAACTCGGTGAAGTACTAGGCGCCTCAAATGCCGCTCCAAAAGTTCGGAGTCCACTCCAACGTTTGTCGCAGCAACTCCTGGGTTTGTGGCTACAGTTTGCAGAATTTCAGAAGCGAGTTCGCAATAGCCTTCGATTGCTGACCGCCGATGTACTAGTCGACAAGCTTCAAAGCTCAATTCGACCGGAAATCCAGTTGTGGGTTCCCTGGCTGTCGCTCAGCCAGACATTCCACTTCAGCGACTCGAGCCTCGCACCCGGGGATCGCCGGACACCTCGAATTGAAGCCACCAAGCCTCTGCAGCGGGCAACCACTGAGGTGGCTGAAGATCCGCAACTAGATTCACGTCAACTCTTGAGCTCGCCGGAAATGAATAGCGAAGTACCGCTAGAAAGCGGCGCATCAGCGCGTAGCCTAGATACATCGGAGGAAACTTTTGCACCCGCCGTGCCGGCGTCAGCTAACTGACCGCTGAACTCCATCACCATTTCGAACACTACGCGTGATCCAAGGCTAGAGCAATCCATAAATTGGCGGTACTGACCGAAAGGGATCACAATTTACATGAATCATCTAAATCCACTGTTAACATTCGGCACAAATCGCAATTACATTTTTAGGCAACTCACTTGCTTCGCGTGAGCGAGATTACGGTGTGTGCAGTCGACGCTGGTCGGAGACACGTGCATCAGCTACCAATTGAGGTGACAATGCGCCCGAGCGCGAATGATCATGGATCCCCGTCGTCGAGGGCTAGCGATATGCCAAATCCCGTGAACGAGCCGGTGTCGATGGAGCATCTGCGTCCATATTTGCGAACTTTGGCTCGGATGCAAGTGGAAACGCATTTGCAGGCAAAAATTGACGCGTCGGATATCGTCCAGCAAACTTTGCTCGAAGCTCACCGTGGAGTGGATCGGTTCAAGGGGGGTAGCGAGCGGGAACTTTTGGCCTGGCTGCGATGCATCATGGCGCGCAACCTAGCGGACGAAGTGCGGAAATTTCGTCGCGAAAAGCGGAATACGGGTCTCGAGCGATCATTCGAGGCGTCGCTGACCGATTCTTACATGGGATTGGAGCGGTGCTTGGCTGGGAATATCTCGAGTCCCGATCACCGCGCGATGCGCAACGAGCAGCTGGCTCAGTTAGCGGCCGCGATCGAATCATTGCCCGACGATCAACGCACAGCCGTCTCCCTGCATCACTTGCAAGGAAAAACCGCGTCTGAGATAGGACAGCTACTGAACAAAACAGAAATTGCCGTAGCAGGGCTCTTGCGGCGAGGACTCAAACGCCTGCGCGAACAACTGAAGCCGACAGTCGAGGATTGAAGTATGCCAAATAGTGAGCTGGAGCACGATGACCGAGAACGCCGGCTCGATGACGCTGCCGCCAAATATTTTGAACTTCACGCTGCGGGACAAGCTGGCGATCGACAGCAGTGGCTGGCACAATACCCGGATCTGGCGGACGAACTTGCTGAATTTCTTAACGACCTTGACCACGTCAAGTCGCCAGTGTTTTCTCAATCGGTCGCGCAAGTTGAAGACCCACCAGATCTGTTTGCTACAACCGTGTACGGTAGCGATAGTTCGTCGGCCCAATCGGACTGGAAAGATCGTATCGCGGCGATGCAAAAACGATCCACCGACCGCTATCGCCTGCGTCGGCTGTTTGCGCGCGGCGGGATGGGGGAGATATGGTTTGCAGAGGACACGCAAGTTGGGCGCCAAATTGCGGTAAAGAAAATCCGTCCTTCCCGCGATACCGACGTGGCGATGCAGGAAAGGTTCTTGTTTGAAGCTCAAGTCATGGGGCAGCTCGAGCACCCCTCCATCGTTCCACTTCACGACCTAGGAATGGATGAAAACGGCGATTTGTTTTCCGTGATGAAGCTCGTCAAGGGATGCAGCCTGAAAGAGAAGCTGGCTGAGTTTCACTCGGGGAAGACCAAAACCGATCTTGGATGGCCGCGACAGGTGGAATTTGCGCGTCTGCTGGAAGCGTTTGTGAGTATTTGTCGAGCGGTGGCCTACGCACACAGCCGCGGAGTCCTGCATCGCGACATCAAGCCGGACAATATAATGCTCGGCAGTTACGGAGAAGCTCTGTTACTGGATTGGGGATTGGCCAAACTGGTGGACCGACCCGATTTGTCAAGTTCAACGGCGGGCCAGTCCGCGGATCGCGTATCGTCCGGTTGCTCCACACATACGCAGGCAGGAACGATTCTCGGATCATTGGCTTATATGCCACCTGAGTTGGCCACCGGCGATTGCGACGCGATCGACGATCGCACCGACGTCTATCTGCTCGGGGCCACATTATATGAAATTCTCTCTGGACGACCGCCTCGCGATGCAAAAACACGCACTGAACTGTTGCACCTGGCTCAATCGCAACAACCGAATCCGCCACGGCTACTCGATGCTCGTGTCCCGCGACCGCTGGACGCTGTCTGCATACGTGCGATGGCGTTCCACCGTAGTGAGCGTTATCCAACAGCCGCAGCGCTGGCAGATGAAGTTGAGCACTATCTAGCAGGTGAGCCCGTGACCGCGTATCGCGAAACCGCACCCATGCGGGTTTGGCGATGGTGTCGTCGTCACCGTCGTTCGGTTCAAAGGACCGTCTTGGCTTTGTCGTTCGTGCTCTTGGTTGC
>JAYVHC010000262.1:0-7999 GCA_043771575.1 Planctomycetia bacterium | reverse complement strand
AGCCAAATCAGCTCGCTCGACATAGCCAGTTGCTCTGGAGACTCGCATGGCAACTTCATTCTTGGTTACAATGGGAACTACTCCGCGCCACTCCACTTACCCCACCCGAGGATTCTATGACTGTTGCATATGATTTTTCGCGCCGACAGGTTTTGCAATTGGCGGCCGCGTGTACGGTGACAGGTGCATTCGCAAAGCCTGCGAAGGCGTATTCGGCGAACGACAAGCTAAATCTTGCGTTCGTTGGCGTTGGCGGCAGGGGCCGCAGTAATCTGGATACGTGTGCCGGCACGGGGTCCGTGAACGTGGTAAGCATTTGCGACGTCAACGGTGAGAACTTGGATCGTGTGGCGGCACTGCACCCGCAAGCGAAACGGTTCGTCGACTTCCGCAGGCAGTTAGAGGACCTCAAAGATGTCGATGGGGTTGTGGTCAGTACCGCAGAGCACACGCACGCGTTCGCAACGCTTCCGGCACTGTTGCAGAAGAAGCCTGTCTATTGCGAAAAACCGCTCACGCATAACATCGCTGAATCGCAGCGGATCATGCAAGCGGCGAAAGAGGCTGGTGTAGCCACTCAGATGGGAACACAGATTCATGCGGGTTCCAATTACCGCCGAGTCGTGGAGTTGATTCAGTCGAAATCGATCGGCAACGTCACTGAAGCTCACGTGTGGACGTCGCGCGCCTGGGGGCTGCAAAGCAAAGAAGACTCCGAGGCGAACAAGGACATTGTTTACGTCACGGATCGACCGGTTGAAGAGAAAACGCCGCCAGCGTTCTTAGATTGGGATTTATGGATCGGTCCGGCACCCATGCGAGCTTATCATGACGTCTATTTTCCGGGCCCGAAGTGGTATCGCTGGTGGGATTTCGGAAGCGGCACGATGTCGGACCTCGGCAGTCACATGAACGATTTGCCGTTCTGGGCACTGAAGCTCGATTCGCCCAAGACAATTGAAGCAATCGGTGATAAACCGCATCCCGAAATCGCGCCCGCATCAATGACGGCGATTTACGAGTATGCGGCACGGGGAGACATGCCGGCTTGCAAAATGTATTGGTATCAGGGCACGCACAAGCCTCAAATCTGGCATGACAAAGGAATCCCGCAATGGGACACTGGGACGTTGTTTATCGGTGATAAAGGTATGGTGCTGTCCGACTACGGCAAGCATATACTGTTGCCGGAAGAACGGTTCAGCAATTTTCAACGACCTGAAAAAACCATCGCCGATTCACCCGGCCAACATGAAGAGTGGCTGGAAGCGATTCGTTCGGGCACACCTACCGGCAGCCCGTTTAGCTACGCTGGTCTGCTGACGATCGCCAATCATTTGGGCAACGTGGCATTTCGCAGCGAACAGAAGATCGACTGGGATGCAGTGAATCTACGCGCGAGGAATTGCCCAGCTGCCGATAAATACATTTCGCGTGTCCCCCGCGCCGGATGGAAGCTGAGTTAGATTTGACTATGTTGCTCGCGCCAGTCGTGCGCCAGTTCGGCGAAAATGGCTGGGTCGGCCGTCATTAGGTTCAATCGATCGGATGTGGCAGGACGCAATTTGGCTTTCGGTACTTGATTGGCTAATTCGTCCACGCGCAACATACTGTAATTCCGTTCAAGCGGTTTGGTTGCATGAGGAAAGTGATCTTTGAGTTCGTTGATCGGTGGGACGTGGTTGCCAGTGAGGCTCGCGAATTTGTCGGCGATGTCTGCGGCTAACTGCGGCAAGAGGTTGCGTTGATCAGTAGCGCTGTGCAGCGACTGAAGTTCAACGTTTTGCCATTCGGCGGCCAATTGACAATTGAGCTGCCCGTTTTCAGCTTGAGCTTGAGCGGTATAGTTCTTGACGGCAGCGTTGGCTCCATTTCCCTTGGCAGAACCAAGCAGGGATACCTTGGAGCCAACGGACAGCCAGAGCCAACGATCTTCGCTGACACGATAGACAAGATCTTCCGGTGCAGCGGCTTGTTGCAACCATCGATCGACAGCCGCTACATGGAGCCCTGTGCTGCGGAGCATATGCAGTTGAACGTTATCCAGCGTGTTCTTCGTGCCTCGATCGGACCGTTGCGATTGATGGAGCAACCAACCGCGAACGAGCGAAAGTCGGTTGTCGACCGGCACTGTGATGCGAAAAAGCGTACCGCCAAGTGGGCCGACTTGGGCTGAGATCGCTCCACCGATGGCATTCATCAAAGACTTCACCGTCACCAGACCAATGCCAGCATCCGCCGGAGTTGGGGCCGGTTGCGCTGAGTTAACAAAGCGCAATAAGGAAGCCGATAAACCAGGGCCCTCATCTTCGACTGCAATCACCAACCGCTGCGTAACATTAGTTTGCCAAGCTATTCGCAGGCTCAAACGGCTGTAACGAGGACTGGCCGAGATCGCATTACTGATCAAATTCAATAGTACTCGACCGAGTTGATTGGGATCCAAATACAATCGAGGCAGCGATCTATCCCAACCGACCCAATCCAGTACCACATCCCGCTGACAGGCAATTTCGTTAACAACCGGCTCGACAATTCCTCTTAACTGATGCGGGTAGAACCGTTGACGTATTGTGCCCGTGGCGACTTGCTGCAAACGCTTGGGGAGCAGGATGCCATCTACCCAAGTTGCGGCTTGTTCCAGCCGTTCATTGGCGGACGCGAGCAATCGCCGATCTTGATTGCTTAATGCGCCGTCTTGGCGAACGCGGGATGCGATACGATTGAGGATTTGTCGAGCCACGCCGAGCGGCGCGCGGATATCATGCGCCGCTTCGGCTAACATCGCGCGGTATCGATCGCCAAGCCCTTGAACTTCGGCACTCTGCTCGCGCTGGATGCGCATAAATGGCACGACTGCGGGAGCGGTGCCAGCGCAACAATCGATCTGCGAACAAGCTGGAAGGTCCACTGCGGTCGGCAATCCAATCAGTGACGACCAGTTCAGTTCACCCAGGCTCGGTGCAAGGCCATGTGCACCATCCAGCCTCAGTCGCAGGGCTGAATCCGAGTTATTGGCTGCGGATGGCATACCGTTTTGCAAAACCACTAGGCGCCACATGCTAGGCACTTTGTTGCCGGGTAACTTGCTACTTGCAACGCTCGATTCAGTGGCTACGACTTGGGTTCGAGTGGAAGTAAAGCTTGTCGTGCTGCGTTGTTGCATGGTGGCGCTCTTTGCTCATCCGTGGGCTAGTCAATACCGTCTGCGGTGTATCTTCGGAAGGAGAGGAGTGTGCCGATAGGCTAGACTTGACCAGTTCCACAAGATGGTTCAAGCTTCGAGGCGGCTCTGACAGAAGTAGCGGCTGTAGCGATCCTTCAAAGTGACGCTGTCCATCTAACTAACCGAAACGACCGGTAACGTAATCTTCGGTTTCTTTCAGGTATGGCTTTTGAAACATCTGAGAAGTGACTCCAAACTCGATCAAACGACCGAGATACATGAACGCGGTGTAGTCACTGACCCGGGCCGCTTGCTGCATGTTGTGCGTCACAATCAAAATTGTGTATCGGCCGCGCAAATCGTTAATCAGGTCCTCGATTTTTCCTGTGGCCAGCGGATCCAGTGCCGAGCAGGGTTCATCCAACAAAAGCACTTCGGGGTCGCTGGCAATCGCTCTCGCAATGCACAGACGCTGTTGCTGGCCACCCGACAGACCCAGTCCGCTTTCGTTCAATCGTTCACGCACCTCGTTCCATAACGCCGCACCGCGTAAACTCTGCTCGCACACTGAATTCAGCGTTTTCCGCTCGCGTTGACCATCAATCCGCAGGGGATAAACGACATTTTCAAAAATACTCATCGGAAAGGGATTCGGCTTTTGAAAAACCATTCCCATTCGCTTTCTCAGCTCGATCACATCCACTCCGGGAGCGAAAATGGAATCGCCGCTCAGCAGAATGTCGCCGCGAATCGATAGTCCGTCGATCAAGTCGTTCATGCGATTTACGCTGCGAAGTAATGTCGATTTGCCGCAGCCGCTAGGACCAATTAACGCGGTCACTTTGCCGCGCGGGATCGAAATGCTGACTTCATGCAAAGCTTGTTTTTTGCCATACCATAAATTGAAGTGCTGTATTTCCACCGCTGGTTCGCATCCCAACAGCTCTTCATGGATGACTGCGTCGATTTTCTCGCCCTCAGCAATCAGATCCAAGCGGCTCTTCGTCTTTTCGTTACCGATGGGCTTCATCATCGGGTTGCCTCGCAAAGTAGTGTTCATATCAGAAGCAGATTGTCTCTAGAATTGGTTGCCTAGAAATTGTCGCCGCAATCGAGTTCGCAAGTATATGGCTACGATATTGAGCGCCGCGACGATTAGGATCAGCAACAATGTGCACGTAAAAACCATGGGTTTGGCAGCTTCGCTGTTCTGGCTTTGGAAACCAAGCGAATAAATCTGATAACCGAGATGCATGAAGTTTCGCGAACCGTGAAAAAACGGAAAATCGCTATCCATCGGCAACTCCGGAGCATTCGGCAGCGCCCCGACCAGCATCAGCGGCGCCACTTCGCCCGCGCCGCGCGCCATTGCGAGAATCGTACCCGTTAAAATCCCAGGCCGCGCGTGGGGCAATACGATCCGTCGAATAGTTTGCCATTTGCTCGCTCCGCAAGCCAAAGAGCCTTCGCGCAGGGAATTGGGAACAGCTGCAAGTGCTTCTTCCGTGGCGACGATTACGACGGGCAGCGTCAGTAATGCCAATGTCAGCGAAGCCCACAGCAGTCCACCTTTACCGAAGGTGGGGTTCGGCAACTGGGCGGCATAGAAACCATCAAAGAAGGGGCTTTTCGAAATCAATGCGATCGCAGCAATCAAGCACACAAGCCAAAGTAACAGCGCTGCTCGTGCAAGACCGCGTTGCAACATCGTCTGCGAAAGTGACCCGCTGCTGGAGAAACTCAAAAAAAACGCGAGGGTACCAACCGCGACCGTTGACCATAACACTAGGTACCAAGTGCCGGATGGCCACACGCTGATGTCGGCCCCTTTGGGCCCGCCGTCAATAAATGAGCCAATGGTCATGCAGAAGAATGAAAATCCAAATACGCCATACACGATCGATGGCACCCCCGCTAAATTGTTGATCGAAATGCGAATGATGGAGACGAGCGGCCCACCGCTGGTATACTCTCTCAAATACAACGCGGCCATTACTCCGAATGGTACGACGGCGATAGTCATGATCAAAGTCATCACAATCGTACCCCAGATCGCTGGAAAAACACCACCCAGAGTATTTGCTTCGCGAGGGTCTTCGAACAGGAATTCCGCCCAGCGACTGAAGTACACCGCAATTTTGCCGCCGATTGTCAACTCATTGACCGGCAACACGCGAACTAGTTCCTTGAAAGCGACGGGATGTTCCGCCAGCAGATTGAGCGAATCCGATGCTGACAGAATATGGTTTGCTGTGCGACTATCGTCGATGGAGATAAGCGATAATGCGTCGCTGGCAAAGAGCACCTTGGCAGAATTCTCGACTACAGCGATATCCATCGCCCTCAAGCGATCGGCGACTGCTCCTGCAATTTTACCGCTTGCGGTTTGGTTTAGTTCAGCTTCGCTGATTGTGTCAATCCGACGCGCACCGTTCGGGACGCAGACAATCACCTCGCCTTGATCCAATTCTGCTTGTAGGCTGGCGATCTGTTGTTGTATGGGTTGTTTCAGCACTACGACGTCGCTGTAGACGGCTTCATAATCTGCAACTGAGTCACGCAAGGCCTTCGGGGAGACTTCAAGTGGTTTGCGCCATTCCGCTAACTGTTGCTGGAGCGCCGCGGTCTCTGCTGGCAAAAGCTTTTCTTCGCAATCAAGAAACAGTTGTTTCAAGCCCGCTGCTTGTTCAGCATCTTTGGCCAAGTCCATCAAGCGTACTCTAGCAGCCGGAATTTGACTTAATTTCACTAGCTGCTCAAGTTGAAAGTGAGTACCGTCTAATTGAACTGGCAGAATGCTCGCGGTATCCAATTCTGCTTGCCGCACAGCGATTCGCAACTTAGAAATTCGGATGTCCAAGCGGCTCAACGTATGCTTCAGTCGCTCGATGCGTTTGCGTTGAGCACTCACCACTGGTATCGCCGCAGCGATGCGTGCCCTTACTTCATCCGCATCTACGACCATCGCCCGCGCAGCTTCAAGGTTAGCGCTCGCTTCTAGTTCTGCTTGGGGATGCCAAACGTCCTCACCGACCAATCGATATTGCACGTGTTCCGTAGCCGCCGCCTTAATACTACGGTGAATTGCTTGGCTTTTCGTTCTCTCCAGTAACTGTTGAGTTAACTGAGTCGCCCGCGCGAGTGCTGAATCGGTCTCATTGTCAGTCGCTGAAGCCGCTAACTGGGAAAGCCATCTGAGTACCTCGTCGCTGGCCGCGATTGACTCAAGCTGCGCACGATCCTCTTCACTGACCAAAATTGGCTCGTGAATTCGCAGAGGAATGCCGTACAAATGTCCCCACTCAAAGCGTTCAATCAAGGCCGTAGCAGGCACCCGCACAATTCCATTCGAATGTAATTCAGCGGGCTTGAACCAACGATAGTGTGAGTTGGTGATGTCGAAATTCTCAGTTCGGTAGTAGTAACTCGTGCCGCTTGAATCTGCTGATGATCCTGCAGTTGCGGACACGATGGCTGTCGATTTCGCTTCGCCCACAGCCAGCGACCCGTCGCGGAGCGCTAGCCAATCGATCGGTTGTGGCCAAAACGTTGGCAAACCCGAAGCCAAGATCAGCGTCAACAGACTGACAACCATCGCTAAACAGACCGCTAGCATGCCGCCAGTAAACCATATCTGGGGTTCGGCGCGCGCGAGCAACGAAAAACCACTCTGCAGTGAACGGCGAGGCGGTTTGTTGGGCTCGGTTTGATGCTTTTCTGTCGCGAGGTTCGTTGCCGTGCTCATAATTGGCTCGCTCGCTTTCGGAAACGTATGCGAACCACCTCGGCGATGGTATTGGCGATCAACGTCAATACGAACAGCAACAGTGCGGCCAAAAATAGCGTGCGAAAATGAGTGCTGCCCTTTGCGGCCTCGGGCAACTCGGTAGCCAGCGTCGCACTCAAAGTCCGAAAGCCGTTAAACGGATTCCAATCCATGACCGGAGTATTGCCTGCTGCCATCAGCACCACCATAGTCTCGCCGACGGCCCGACCCAAACCGATCATGACTGCACTGAACAATCCGCTCATCGCGCTGGGCACGACTACGCGCATCGTAGTCTGCCAAGGAGTTGCGCCGCAGCCGAGCGACGCGCTGCGCAGCTGTTTAGGTACCGCCTGAAGTGCATCGTCCGAGAGGGTGTAAATAATCGGAATCACACAGAAACCGAGCGCGATACCGACCAGCAGAGCATTACGATCCTGGTAGCTGCCAAACACGGTGCCACGCGCGTCTAGGCCTAGTGTCTGAAATAAGTGAGCAATCAACCAAACCATCATGATCACCGAGGCGGTCACGATCAACAAACGCAGCAAACCAAAAAATGCAAAGCCACGCGGCGTGCTACGAACCGCGATCGTTCGCGTCCATTCGGCACATGGACCCAACAGCAGAAACACAACCAGGCAACAGTGAATGGGCGTCAGAACCAGCATCCACCCACCCACCGCACTTCCGGACCCGCTGTTCATCCATCCAACTAAATCGCCGTCGAACAGGAGTTTTTCGATCACAGGTGCAAGCCACGATGTACACAACACACTAATCGGCAAGCACGCAATCAAAGCAAATAATCGCCAGCGTTCCCAACGTACAATTTTATCGAGCGGCAGCAGGTTCCAGAGATGTCCAGCAAGTACAAAGCTGAACGGGACCACGATGATGGCTACCAGCACGGCCATCAAATGGCTTTGCAACAGCGGTGCAATCACTAGTGCTGCTACGAATCCAAGTACCACGCTCGGCAAGCTCGCCATCAATTCAACAACCGGCTTGACCCTCGCTCGAACGGAGGACGTCAGAAATTCGCTGGTGTAGATTGCCGCCATCAA
>JAYVHC010000261.1:0-3567 GCA_043771575.1 Planctomycetia bacterium | reverse complement strand
TTGAAGCGTTGTGCCAGGGGAACAGGTTTGCATCGACGGTGACGGTGAATTTTGAAGATGCCGAAGCTCCCCCTGAGTCGATGGCAATCAGCTTGAGCTCGACTGTGCCGCCGTCATTCACCGTCGGAGTGCCGCTTAGCACTTGAGTGGTTGCATTAAACTTCAGCCAAGCGGGAAGCGGGAATCCGGCGCCGTTGGTCATGGCGAAACGTAGCGAACCTCCAGCGTCTTGATCGACAAAAGTGTTGGCGGGTATGGTGTAGGTGAAAAGTTTTTGCGCAGTCGCATTGGCATTGGATAATGGATTGACCAGTGTGGGTGGGTCATTGCGATCCAAAACATGGATCAGTACATCGCGTTCAGCTTGTAAGCCACCGGCATCGGTGATGCGAACTTTAACGGTGTTAATGTTAAGTGTCTCGAAATCGATTGCTGCGCCGGCTGAAACCTTGAAGATACCGGTCGCCGCATCAATCGACAGCCAATTCACGGACTGCTGAACTATCTCGAAAGAAAGCCTTTCGCCCGCATCAGGATCCGTTGTGTTTAGGTCACCTAGGCTTGTTCCGGGAGGGCTATTCTCAGGGATGTCAAAGTCGGTTGAGAGGATAGACGGCGATTCATTCACATCAGTGATTTGCAGCGTGAGAGCTGTGGAGACTGATTCCGCTGGCGTACCATTGTCGGTTGCCTTGATTGTGATTGAAAATGTGGGTTCGCTTTCAAAATCGAACTTGGCTCCGCTGGCTACTTTAATTTGCCCGGATGTGGCGTTGATGGTGAATTTCGAGGCGGCACTGCCTGAAATGCTGTAGCTAAGCTGCTGGCCCGCATCCGGGTCGGTCGCAGTTTCTACACCCACTACCGTTCCTTCGGCGGCATCTTCCTTTAACGTTACCGATGGGGGTGAGGTAAATACGGGAGCCTCATTCACATCCAGGAGCGTTACACTGTAGGTCCGAGTATCGGACAACGTGCCCGCATCGGAAACCTTGATGATCAAGTCGTATTGCTTGGTTTGTTCGTAGTCCAAATTCGCGCCGCTCGAGACGATAACTTTGGCGTCGGCTCCGATTTGGAACACAGCAGCGCCGGTGCCTCCCGTGATTTGCCACTGGAGGTTCTCATTCGCGTCTGGATCGATGGCATTGATCGTGCCGAGCAATGCTCCCGCCAAGCTGTTCTCCCTAATTAATAATCCCTGAGCAACCAGGATGGGAGCTTCGTTTACGTTCAGTAACGAGATTGCCAAGTTAGCGTTGCCGGCCTGAGTGGGAATGCCGTGATCGGTGGCGCGTACCGTGAGATTGAATAGACGATTTGCTTCGTAATCAATTTTGGTTGCATCGTTGACTCGAACATCTCCCGTATCTGCATCGATTGTGAAAGCGTTACCAATGTTGCCGGCCACGATGCTCCAAACGAATTGGCCCGCCAAGTCAGTATCCTGGTCCACTGCCGTCATCTTGGTAATCGGAGTTCCTGCTGGACTGTTCTCCGTCAGCGACTTCGAAGCGGCTTGCACCACGGGCGGCTCGTTCGCATCGTCGATCACCAGTTCGATAACGCCCGAATCGTTCAATGCCGCATTGAGGCTGTCAGCGAGTTTGATGGTCAATGAGAAACTTTGCTTGGTTTCGAAGTCTAGCTCGGCGCGATTGAGCGTAATGTTCCCGTTCGTTGGGTCCACGGCAAATAATCCGGTCGGATCTCCTGCAGTGATTGCCGCGGCAAGTACTTGGCTTGGGAAGCCTTTGTTGAATAGCAGGGTCGCCACGACGTTGCCCGCGATATTCGATTCGCTTACGTGAAAAGTCTGATCGTTTAGCACGGGTGGCAAATCTCCCAGTAGACCAAAGTTGCGCCCGACGTAACTTTCGTACTGGTTGATCCGAATCGGATGCGATCCGCTATTGGGGAAGACTTGGTCATAGTTGAAGGGAGGGACAACTCGGATCGCATAGTCGCCCGGTGTCATCGGTTGCATGAAATACTTGCCTTGCGCGTCCGAAAGCGCACTCTGCTCGGCGAGCACGAATGACAGTCTGTCCAACATTCCAAACGGTGAAGAACTGAGGTACGAGTCTTCGGAATAGGCCACAGCCCAGGCAATGTCGTCGTTGGCAGAGGTCATCGACACCATCGGAGTTCAGATCGAGAAACACTGATCCTGAAATGCTGCCGACCCAATTGGGACCGCCGATATGATCCAAATGCCGCCCCGCGTACGCGCGAGGTCGAGGCACTCCAAAGATGCCATCTTCTAACTGGAAATTCCACGTTGCGGTGCCGTCCTCGGTGGTGTTGCCAGCCAATCAATCATTGGGCGAATATCCAGTTGATTGGCCGATTCGCCCAACGTAGGCAAGGTCTTCGGTGCGCACAAGTGTCGCTCCGGGCATGCCTGATCCAACACCATCTTCCTGGAAAACAATCGGCGCATAAGCCTTCTGCGGCCACACATTTTCCACCCAAGGAAACTCAGTGAAGCCATCGAGAATGGTCCAATTCAAGTAAGCGCCATCAGGCGTACCATCATCATTGCCGTCGATGTCGTTGTTAAGCGAAGGGGCCACGTTCGATTGAATTAACAAAAATGTATTCGAACCGGTACGAATCTGTTTACTGCTTGTGCCTGCGTCGGCTGAGAAAGTATTTCCTGGCATGCCAGCAAATCCATCAGTTCCTTTGAGGACTCGCGCTGCTGGGTCAACCGTGAAGTTCGAGGCCGATTCGAGCAGTACCAACATGCCGTTGGAGCCAAATTGCTGATTGCTCAAGTTGAAGATCGTGTGAATGTCACCCAATTCGAACACGCCATCCGAGCTACCGATTACAACCAGATAGGTGCCAGCGCTCATACTCGAAAGTGAGTCGCCTCGCAATTCAACATACTGATGTTTTGTGGCATCGCCAAACAGCGGATTGAAATGAACTTCGTTGATGTATGCCGCCATTAGGTGCCGTGGTTCCAGCGACTCAGCGAGCAGCTTGCGGACAAATTGCGTTCCAAGTTTTGACCTACCGCAACGTCGAGGCGATTTTGCAGTACTGAGTGCGCGAATTCGTCGCAGCATCGTAAACTCCATAAGTTCAGGCGGGCGGCTAGCGGTGCGTTGGTCAAAGCAGTTGTGCGTAAAGATTATGCAACGACCTGTTTTTACAGTAAAGCTTATGGCAACAAAAACGCAGAATCAAAAGGGGGGATGGTACAAACCGCGTTTCCAATCGCTCAAACTAACGACCATTGGGGATCGTTGCAGACTTTGACAGCTCGGCGCCAAGCGGTTAGAATGAAGCCGAGCAATCGGAGCCAATTTCGGCCAATTCTGATTGTCCCCTCCCAATCCTCCCACCTTAAACCGATTGCGGAACGCTGTCGTTTCATCACGATACGTTAGAAGAACTGCTTCGACCAACTCCTTTTAATGTAATAACTAGATGTTGGGCAATCATTTCGACAATCCCGGGCGCAGTATTTGCTGCCGTCTGTTGCTTCTTACTTACTAGCTTTCCCTAGCAATTTCAAACACCGATGGAGTGATTCAGCATGCGATGTTTCGGAAA
>JAYVHC010000260.1:0-3237 GCA_043771575.1 Planctomycetia bacterium | reverse complement strand
ATTGGGGCCACTTCTTTGCGTTGCCGCAATCCCCGCAGTTGTACAAGCAAATTCTAATGGTCGCTGGGTACGACCGCTACATTCAAGTGGCGCGCTGTTTCCGCGATGAAGACTTGCGGGCCGACCGCCAACCGGAGTTCACGCAGCTTGACTTGGAGATGTCGTTCGTTGACGCAGAAGACGTTATCAAAATAATCGATGGCTTGATGGTGACGCTGGCAAAAGATCTGCTCAACCTTGATTTGCCAACCCCGCTGCCGCGAATGACTTATGACGAAGCCATGCGACGCTTTGGCAGCGATGCGCCCGATTTGCGCTATGGTATGGAGATCGTTGACTGCAGCGATTTGGCAAAGCAATCGGAGTTTCGTGTGTTCCGCGGGGCGGTGGACGCAAATGGTTTTGTTCGCGGTATCAAGGTTGACGGTCGCGCGGAAGAGTTTTCTCGCAAACGGATCGATGAACTGACTGATTTTGTCAAGCATGATTTCGCGGCTAAGGGGTTGGCTTGGTTCCGCGTCGAGCCAGACGGTTCGCTGTGGTCGCCTATCAGTAAGAACGTCGAACCGCCGGTGCTCGAAGGTTTGAAGGCGCGCTTTACAAGCAAGCCGGGGGACTTGATATTGTTGTTGGCGGACTCGTGGGAAGTCACATGTAAGGGGCTGAACGGTTTGCGTCGTAAATTAGCGGCTGAACTGAAGCTGTTCGATCCCGGACAGATGCATTTTTCGTGGGTGGTTGAATTCCCGATGTTCGACCACGATCCAGAAGAGAATCGCTGGATAGCAACCCATCATCCGTTTACGGCTCCGCGCCCAAATGATTTAGCCAAACTGCGCGACGAACCAGCCTCTTGTAGGGCTCAAGCCTACGACTTGATCATCAACGGCTACGAGGCTGGTGGCGGAACGATTCGGATTCACGATCCGGAGACACAACAAATCGTGTTCGACTTGTTGGGGATTTCGCCGGAGATGGCGGTAAATCGCTTTGGATTCCTTTTGGATGCATTGCGTTATGGTGCGCCGCCACACGGCGGAATCGCTTTGGGTATCGACCGCGTCGTGATGATTTTCGGCGGTTTGGATAATATTCGAGATTGCATTGCGTTTCCCAAGACGCAGCGGGCGATGGATTTGATGACCGAAGCACCTGGAGAGGTCGAAAGCAAGCAATTAAAAGAGCTCCATGTCCAAGTTGAGACGCCACCAGCCAAATCGAAATAGATCTCGACTTCGTCGGCTATTTTTGACAACATCCGCACCGTGTCAGTCAGTTCAAAACGGAAGGGATGCTATGAATGTGCAACGGATTGCCCTGTTTGGTTTGATTCTTGTTGTCTGTTCGTCCAAGTCTCTCGTGGCGCAAGAGTCCAAGTCATCCTCGTGGTGGCCCTTTGGATCGAGTGCAAAATCAGAGCCTGAAACACGCTCGAGTTCGTTCTTCGGCGCGTCGGCCCCCAAGCCGAAATCGTCTTCTACGTCGATGTTCAAATTGCCTTCTTGGTCGCGATCGAAATCGAGTTCCAAATCGACGTTTAGTAAAATGGGCTCGTCGACCAAAAAATGGATGTACAACACGGCTGATTTTCTAAACCCATTCAACGATGGCAAACCTAAAGCCAGCCAATCGCACGGTTATCAAACGGACTATTGGAGTGAGCGCAACAAGCCCAAAGAAGAAAAGAGCAGTATGTTCGGTTGGATGTGGAAAGAGGAAGAAGAAAAACCCATCAGTAGCGTCAACGACTTTCTCAAGCAGCCGATGCCTTATTGATCTCTGCGGGCAGGTGGGATAGGCTTCGAAGTGTTGAGCAACTGTCTCAATTGCTCCTGGAACGATTGGGGACAATCGTTCTACACTAAAGCCCGGAACGGTTGGGGACAATCGTTCTACACTAAAGTTTGAACTACAGTATGAGCCGTATTGAAATTGCGATTGTAGATTATCAGATGGGGAACTTGCGGAGTGTTCAAAAGGCTCTGGAGCACGTAGGCGCAGAAGCGACAATCACGAATGACCCGAACCAAATCGCGGAAGCCCATAAGGTAATTTTGCCCGGAGTGGGTGCTTTTGGCGATGCAATGCGAGAACTGAACGCTCGCAATCTACCTGAGTCGATCGTCGACTCGATTCGGTCAGGCAAACCGTTCTTGGGGATTTGTCTTGGCCTGCAGCTGCTGTTCGAAACCGGATTTGAAGGCGAGCGCCATCAGGGGTTGGGCGTGATCGCCGGTGAAGTAGTTCGCTTTTCGAACATGGCTGATCGAAAAGTTCCGCATATGGGCTGGAACCAAGTTCGAGCCGAGAAACCCGCTTGCAAACTGCTGAACGGCATTTCGAGCGAAGCTTATTTTTACTTCGTGCACTCTTACTATGTCCAGCCTGCCGACGCGTCCGCGGTATGGTTGTCGTGCGATTACGGCCAGCAGTTCTGCGCCTCAATTTGGCGCGACAACCTATTCGCGACTCAGTTTCATCCTGAGAAGAGCCAGCGCGATGGTTTGAAGTTGCTTGAAAACTTCGCGTCGCTTTAGCCGGCTGCTGAAACAGTCTTTCTGCGCGATTGTCGGCAAGTAGCGTAACCCGAAGCGTCAGCGAGGACGTTGGAGCCGCCAAGAAATACGTCGTTTAACCGCGTGGGCATCGCCCCGCGATTCACAGACGGCACGACCCGTTAGGCACGCGGTTAAACGAAAGCGAGACCTCGCTGAACAGGGCTAACTTGGCGCTTACCACCGGCTACTTCATTCCGGGAACTTAAAAATACCTCAACTTCAAAACGAACGCGTCGTTTGCTACCGAATCGGCGAGTAATCGGTGGCTTTCATGAACACGGACTTGACTCCCATGGGAATAGTAAGTGATCCGCCGGCCTTTTCTTCGGAAGCCTTGCGAGCGGCCATCCAATCGGCATCTTTTCCAAAAGCTCCAAAGCTGGCTTTGGCGGCATCTTGGCTCTTGTGAGCAATGATGTAGGTCAAGTTATTTTCGGCGTCTTTTTGGTCATCCATCAAGGTCCAGTAGGCGATGTTGGTCATGCCGTGTTTTTCGAAGAGCTTGACGGTGTGCTCGCGAAAGCGAGACTCGAGCGCCTTGAGGTTTCCAGGCGACGCGGTGTAGGTTCGCATCTCGAAGACTCGATCCCCCTTAGCGTCCGCTTTAATGGCTGGCGAATAATCGGTTGCTTTGAAGAATTTTTGCTCTACTTTCGTAACCAGTTTTCCGTCAACTTCG
>JAYVHC010000259.1:0-7085 GCA_043771575.1 Planctomycetia bacterium | reverse complement strand
TATGTTAGTGATGATCGCAACATCGCATTTGTCGAAGCCCAAGCCATGTTGCAAAATACTCTCGATGCTCGCTTCGAATACCGCTGCGGTAACGTCGGGATTAGCAAGTACATCGCGAGCGCTTTGGGCATCATCGCTGGGCGTCGCGGCCACCACCCAATCGCCAACTTGGATGCCCAAACTGTCGGCCAACGCGGCACCGCAGAACTGTTGCTTAAGTATGCGATGCAGCGTGCGTGCCACCGCGGTCTTGCCATGGGAACCCGCCACGCAAACTATCGGAATTCTCGCATCGTCGCCCGAGCCAAACATGTGATGGATGATGTATTCGCCAACTGGACGCGGTTGACCGACGCTGGGTGTGAGATGCATCAACAGGCCCGGTCCAGCATTGACTTCGACCACCGCGCCGCGCTGCTCTTCGATCGGTCGCGAGATGTCCTCGAGCACCAGATCGATGCCGGCAATATCCAATCCAATCGTGCGGGCGGCCAGGGCAACGCGATGCGCGACCTCAGGATGAACGCGATCCGTAACGTCTTCAGTCAAATTGTCGTGCCGCTTGATGATGACTTCGCGGCCTTCCTCGGGAATCGATTCAAGTTGTAGTTTCTGTTGCCGCAACAGAAGCAACAAACCTGGACTGACTCCGATCGGCGACAGAGGTTGCGTTTCAGTATCGCCGCGGCGCGGATCGCTGTTCACTTGCAAGGCGATCAGTTCCAGCACATGGTGTTTGCCATCGCCTACGATACTCACCGGTCGCCCGCAGGTAGCCGCAACTACTTTTCCGCCGACAACCAAGACGCGATGTTCGATGCCTGGAATAAAGCGTTCGACCATGACGCCGCTGCCTTCATTCTTGGCTTCATGATACGCGTCGACCACCTCGCTGCGCTCCGTCAAATTGGCAAACACGCCGCGACCGTGATTGGCATCGCGAGGCTTCACCACTACCGGCCCAAGGATTTCCTGCGCCGCCACCCACGCGTCGTTTTCGTCTTCGACCAAACGGCCTTCGGGAACTGGCACGTGGACTGCTGATAACAGTTGGCGGGTCATCTGCTTGTCGCTCGCCAGCGCTTCGGCGATCGATCCTGTGAGATCGGTGACTGCTGTCCAAATGCGTCGCTGTTTACAGCCATGTCCCAACTGCACCAAACTTCCTTGGCTCAGCCGACGATAGGGAATATTGCGTGCGATCGCAGCATTCAAGATTGCTTTGCTGCTCGGCCCCAAGCACTTGCGATCTGCCAATTCGTGCAGTTGCTTGACCTTGGCCGCCACGTCGTAAGGTTGGTCGTACACGCACGCTAACAACAGTTCGCGCGCCGCCAGCAAGCATTGCTCGGCGACCGTTTCCTCTTCGTAGCGTACGGCGACTTTGTAAACCCCCTCTTCGCTTGTCTCCCTCGCGCGGCCAAAACCCACATTGCGCCCCGCGAGCGTCTGCAACTCCAAGGCAGTGTGCTCGAGGATATGTGCCAAATAGGTGCCACGGTCCAATCGCTGAAAAAATCCGCCGCGCTCGCCAACACTGCAACGATGCTCAATAACTGTCGGCAACCAAGCCTTGTAGCGATCATTGAAACCCGGAATCAGCTCGCTGGACCAATCCTTGAGATTGGCGAGGTCTACCCAAACTTCCACTACGGGATGGCGAGACCAGAGATTGGGTCCGCGCAGGAACATCATTCGGCGAAAATGAAGCGACGGGTGATTTGGGTCAATTGACGGCGGGAGCTGCATGGGCAACAGTCTGCTGGTTTGGAAGTGAATCGCGAGATTATAGTCCAATCTCGGCCCCCGCCCCAGACCTCTGTGGGAGTGCATTTTAGCCGTAGTTGCCCCCAAAGCTTGGCAGGAGCCTCGCTCCATAGCTCTAAACATCTTTGCATTACGCTATCAGGCAGTAGCGGGAGAGCGACGCTCCCGCGGAGCTTTGTCGGGCGGCCATTTTGCGTCCACAAGCACTTGGGGCCGATCTCGATGCCGAAAAAAGCTCGGCAGGAGCCTCGCTCTCCCGACCTAATCTCAAGGTTTAAGCACTAGCTTCCCGGCCAAACTGCTCTGTTTCTGAAGTGTGTGACTTTCCTGCAGCCGATGAGCCTCTGCGGCTTGGCTGAGCGGCAGGACGCGGTCGATCACTGAACGCAGTTTTCCGCTCGCCAGCCAGTGGTTGATATCCGACGCACTCGCCCGCTGTTCATCGGGTGTCGCTGTGAACATCGCAAAGCCGTGTAGCGAACAGCCCTTCACATAAAACGGACCGACCGGGAACGCCGGCCGCGCATCGCGTCCGGCCATCAACACCATCCGCCCGCGCTCAGCCATCACCGACACCGCCAGATCGAAATCCGGTTCGCGCAGTGTCTCCCAGAATACGTTCACACCGCCCGGACACAGCTTCAAGATTTGCTCTTTCATGTCGCCCCGGTGATAGTCGATTGTGTGGTCGGCGCCGAGTTGCTTGCAAAGTTGAGCCTTCTTTTCGCCGCCAGCGGTTGTAATCACCGTAGCACCGATCGCTTTGGCCATCTGCAAAACCATCGAGCCTACGCCACCCGAGCCACCGCGCACGAAAATCGTTTCGCCCGGCCGCAACTTGGCTTCTCGCAGCAATCCTAAATGCGCCGTGATCGCAACCAGCGCACACGCGGCAGCATCTTCGTCGCGCACACCCTCAGGCGTCGGATTCAACCACTGCTTGTCGACGGCGGCCAACTCCGAAAAACAACCTTGCCGCCCCATCAAGCCTTGATTGCTGGCCCAGACACGTTGACCCACTTGAAAACTGAGGACATTCGCGCCGATTTCAACCACGGTTCCTGCAAAATCGCAACCGATCACGTACGGCTTGGGCAACTCCCAGTAGTTGGCTCCGTTGCGAATGTAAGTATCAATGGGGTTGACTGAAACCGCGCCGACTTTGACCAACACTTGATTCGGTTCAAGTACCGGGTCGGGCAAGTCGCCGTACAGAATGCAATCCGCAGGGCCAGTTCGCTCGATGTATGCCGCTTTCACTGCTGTCGCCCTTAGATGAGAAGTCGGTTGGAGTTGGGACGTCAAAGTTTATCGCCGATCAACTTGGCGCGATAGCAGGCGGTCGCAAAGTGCCAAGGCGCGGCTGCCCTAAGGAAAATTTACATTGATGTACAGGATGCACAGGATAAGGGGATAAGGGCAAACAAGGAGGATGTTTTTTATTGAATTCCATCCTGAACATCCTGTTGGTCCATGTTGAACTTGGGTTTATCCTGACCATCTTGCATATCCATGTTCAATTCCATATCAGTGACCGTTACGCAGCAAACCGATTGAGTGACACGTAATCCTTGACATACTCTGGGACCAGTCGCCTACGTCGGTGCAAGCGGAGCGACCGGATTGAACGTGCGCCCATACAACCATATGTTTATGCGAGATCACCGCTACCGGTTACGACCGGGTTTAGCGCAGGCGAATCCGTTGCGAGAAATCATTCGCATCATAGTTCAATTGCGCCGCGAAGTTAATTCTGGAAGCGGCTTTGATTTGATCGAACGGCCCTTGGACTGCTAACAGGCCGAGGTCGTACGCTAGTCGATCGGAATGGCCCGGCAACAGCACACGGATATCTTGAGGAATCGCACCTGGCTTTAATTCGTTGATCAAATCAACAATGTTCGTGGTGCAGTTGTTGCTAAGGGTGTCATAGAACTCCGGTTGCCGCGCGATCGAATTCGCCCTCGCGACCGCAGCCACAAACACTTTTTGAACCTGCTGTGGCGTGGCGAGAATCGGATAAAGATAAACATCGACTTTGCGTACATCGGTCCGCAAGCGAATCAGATCTTTCTCAGTACCCACAATGTAGATCAGCTCAAATTCGTTCATCGCACCGCCGATGGCTGCGTAGCTTTGGCCCTTTTGCAAACGGGCTTCCATCGAAAACACAATATGCTCGCCGTCCGCCATTCCGAAACTCAACATCGTGTGCGCCAGTAGCGGCGTCTCCTTGAACGGCACCACAATGAAGTCGATCGTCCGCACATCGGCAAGCATGATCTCACGATCAAAGTGCCGCACGTCGTAATCCGATTCGGATCGATAGGTGCAGTCACGGATATTGAACAGTCGCACACGATCGCTACGAATTTCGGCGTAGGGCAACACCGCTAAGTCCGTGCGCCAATCGCGATGATGCGACGCAGTCGACTTCGCGGGGCGCTGGACATTGGTGATCCGCTGGCGCGTCGACGCGAACCTGGCTTGCCACTTGTCGCTGGGTCGATCCGTGTTGTGAGCCCGGTCGTTGCGATGCGTCAGCGCATTGCAACCCAATAACAACTCTGTACTCACGAGGCAAATCGCAAGCAAAAAACGTTTTAGCTGGGGTATCTCGCGCAACATGCTGGGCCGGTCCTTGGTGAACCGATAGCAAATTCAGCTCCCCCAGCCAAGATCGCTCGCAATGCCAGCAAAGTCTCCATGGATGGCTTGGGAAACCCGCTCGATGCTAAATAGCTTTCAAATGCTTGCAGAGAATATGGTCCTGGTCTCGGTGCGCGCCGATTTCAAAATCATAGGTGCCCACTACCTCAAAACCGTAACCAGCATAGAAAGCCAAGGCCTGCACATTCTCTGTCCAACAGCTGACGTAAGCCAATTCGATATCGCGAACATGGCACAGATCAAGAAAGCGCTGCATGAACCTTGCGCCGATACCACGTCGATGAAAGGCTCGTTCAACATAGATCTGACGCAACTCAAGCGCCCGACGCCCCCCCACTTCAGCCGGCACACTGATCGGCCCCGCCTTGCAGTAACCCACCCAGGACGCACCCTCCGCCGCTTCAGCGATCCAAAACTCGCAGCCCTGATCCCAATCGTAGGCTACTCCCGCAGGCGAATGGACTCGATCGAGAAAGGCCTTTAAATCCGCGTCCGGGTACAAGCCAGCGAAGGTCTGCCGGAACAATCGACTTCCCAGTTCAGCCAACTGTGGAATCTCGCTGCGGAGCGGTTTGCGAATCACAATGGATTGCGACACAACAAACTCCGTAAGTTCTTAAGGAATCAGTGCGCCAGCACCTGTTACAAAGCCCGCTTGCATGGCTGCACCACGTAAGCTGAACGGGAAAGGTTGAATCATGTAAGGAGCGCAGTCGCCAGGTCGATAATAACCGAGCGGATATTGGCATTCTCCCGGCGAATGAATGCCCATTTTGTAGGGCAGAATCAACATGTTGCCGAAAAAGTGCGCGGAACTCAGCAACGGTTGCAACACAGGCCCGACTTCGTGACCATAGCGCTCTAGTTGCACGTCTTCGAAGTATAGCGGCTTGTGGCACAGGCCAGAAGCTTTCCATTCAACCGCGCTCGGAGTGAATTGCCGGCCCGCATAGGCTTCGTAACCGATACTACATTGCAATGGCAGATTCCAAACGTCGGCCACATAAGCGACATCGATATCGCTCAAGTCTCGAACCGGAATCATCTGCTCGCGACCATTCACATCGAGCACCACACGATCGTCTCGCAAATTAACCATGCGCCCGCTGGCAACGATGGTCCCCGTGTAATCAGTCCAATCTCGGATGGGCGCTGAAGCAGCGAAATCTAAGCGTTCCTTCGCGCCTGCCTCACGAGCTCGCAGCCCCTCACCGAACTTGGGCGACACATCCAAACTGATATCGCTCAAGCGCATTTGGCGAACACGATCTCGCAAATCATTGCAGGAAGGTGTATTGGCATTTTTCTTGAGCTTCGGTATTTTGAGGTCTTCCCTATCCCTATCCGAATTCTCAGCGTTGGTTTCGTCAGGAGCCTCTTCCTTGCCGCCCAACGGATCAGATTTTGGATTCGCTTGGCGGTCGAAAGGACTTACTGGTTCTGCCTGCACTTCTTCGCCACCGGGCGCGGGTGGCAGCTCGATGTTGGACAGTGGATCCTTCGGCAATTGTTGCGACGGCGGCAGTTGGGGCATAGTGCTCGGCGGAAACGCTGGCGCAACTCCACTCGGCGATGGAATTTGACTATCGCCGAACGGATTTCCCAGTGGATTTCCCAGTGGATTTCCCAGTGGATTTCCCTGGGGATTTCCCTGGGGATTCGCTGGTTGTTGTTGATAGTTCGCCGGTCGCACACCTGGCTCGCCTCGCAGCGGATTAGCGGTCCAGCCCGATGCTGGACTGGCCATACGATTTGCGGAACCGTTCGCTTGCGCCACAGCAGGTTGAATGGCGCGCATGCTGCTACTTTGCGTGTGGCTGTGTAGTGCCCCCAGCGCGGACTCCGTATTCTGTGAACTCACCGGCGCGGATTTTGTCGAAGCTGGACTGCTCGTTACCGATTTCCAACGCAACACCACTCCCGAACTTTGGCTGGCGCTTTGGTTCGCTGGGTCGGTCTTCGCTGGGCTGGTCTTGGCTGGGCTGGTCGAAACTTGCGAAGCAACATTCAATGGGCGCGCGTCACTTTTGTTGGGCATCCGAGTCGGTTGCCAGCCGGATTGTTGGCCGGACGCGACTGGCCCCATGGACGCGATTGCACCCATCGAGCAACCGCTGAGCAGCACCGCCCTGCAGGCTTTGGCTAGCCAGGTTCGGCTAGTGTCAGTCGCCCTAGTTGCCGTCACCCGAGGGAACGTACTCTTGGCTGTAGTTAGGTGCTTCTTGCGTAATGGCAATGTCATGGGGATGGTTCTCTCGGACACTCGCAGGCGAGATCTTTATGAACCTCGCTTCCGTACGAAGTTCATCTATGTTTCGTGTGCCGCAATAACCCATCCCGGCTCGCAGACCACCTACCAACTGGTAAGCAAAATCTGCTAAAGCCCCTTTGAATGGGACACGACCTTCAACGCCTTCCGGAACGAGCTTTAATAAGTTTTCGTTACCGGACTGGCGATATCTTTCGCTTGAACCTTTAATCATTGCACCCAGGGATCCCATGCCTCGGTAGACTTTAAAAGTTCGACCTTGGTAGAGAATCGTTCGTCCTGGGCTCTCAGCCAAACCCGCAAACAAGCCGCCAATCATCACCGCGCTGGCACCTGCCGCAATGGCTTTGGTGACGTCGCCACTGTAGCGAATGCCGCC
>JAYVHC010000258.1:0-11435 GCA_043771575.1 Planctomycetia bacterium | reverse complement strand
TCGCGCCGCTTCCGACCAATCGCTATGATCCCAAGAGCAGCATGTACGCGATCGGAGTGGTTTCGCCTAGCAGTACGACCTACGCAATGAAGTCGTTTCTTAAAGGTTCTTTTCTCGAGCAAGCCAAGCCTGGTATCCAAGCGGGTGACAAAATTGTGGCTGTCGATGGCATACCTCTGCCCATCGACCCGCGATTCGACGAACCATTAGGGAGTGACTTGAACGCGATTTTTCAATCGAAATGGAATCAAACCGTAAAGGTGACCATCGAGCGACCGGGCGAAAGAGCGGAAGATCCAGTGACTACCGTTGACGTTGAGATCCCCGCGATTCCGGTAAAGACGCTCGGACTGGATTTTAAAATCGGACCCATTACTGCGGTTCGTAAGGCCTCGATTGCGGAAGCCGCTGGTGTAAAAGCGGGCGATAAAATTCTCGCTGTCGATGGCGATGCAGTGACCAAGTCGCTGCAATTACCAAGCTTGGTGGCAGGCAAGGCAGGTAAAACGATAGAATTGAAAGTGCTACGACAGGTCGCTAGCGAGTCTCTCTTGGAGCAGAAATCCGAGACCGCAGCCGAGCCGATGGAGCTGACGTTCCAACTTGCAGCCACTGAAAAACCGAGGTTCAGCGGTGTGTCAGATTATGGTGGGGTCTCGACCTTAGCGGACCTAGGTATTGCCTACGAAGTTACCAATATCATCAGCAGCGTTGATCCGGAGATCATTAAGGACGACTCGATCAAAGTGGGTGATATATTGGCGCAGATTCGATGGGAGCCAAGTGACGAAGCCAAGGCTTCACTGAAAGAAGTTTATACCAAAAAGGGCGTTAAGACGATTTTGGCGGATCAACTGATCGACCAATCGCTGACCGTACCTAGTCTGTTTGACCAACTGCAAGATGCGCCGGTGGCTATGAACATTCGTTGCTACCTTAAGCGCGATGGCAAGACTGTAGAGTCGGTCGCGAAATTGCAATACGCGCGCGATTGGTTTTGGTTCCAGCGGGGACTCGGCATGAAAGCGCTGTCAGAGCTCCATCAGGTTGACTCAATCAGCGCTGCGGCCGCGCTGGGGGCTGGGGAGACTTGGCGACGATTTAATGAGGTCTTGAGCGTTCTGCGGATGTTGGTGACAGGCAAGCTCGGAGCGAATAGTTTCGGAGGTCCCATCGCGATCTTCGAAGCGGCTGGCCAAGAAGCAAGCAAAGGAATATCCGCCTTATTGCTATTCTTGACGTTTCTGAGTGCCAACCTAGCCATCCTGAACTTCTTGCCAATCCCGGCGCTCGATGGCGGACATATGGTATTCCTCACGGCCGAAGCCATTCGCGGCAAGCCAGTGAACGAATCGCTCCAAGTCCGTTTGACGCTGGTCGGCGTGATGTGCCTACTCTGCTTGATGGCTTTTGTGATCGTCAAGGATGTCTACGAACGCCTGCCATAACTCCCAATTTACGATGGTTTTCGATGCCGTGGGCACGCTGATCTTTGCGCGGCCGACGGTTGCGGAAGTCTACTTGGACGCGGCTGGTCGATTCGGTTGGTCGGGCGAGCTTGCCGACATCGAGTGTCGCTTTCGTGCATCGTTTTCAAGTATCTCAGGCCGCGGACTTGATTTTACTACCAATGAATCGCTGCAGCGAGTGCGTTGGCGAGAGCTGGTTGGTACGGTCTTTCATGAACTCTCACCAATGCAAGTCGATTCGATCTTTGAGTGCCTTTGGGCTCACTTTGCTTTACCGAATGCATGGGAGATATTTCCCGATGCGCTGCATGCGATTGAGCTTTGCAATGAGCGCGGTGTGCCTTGGTGTATTGGGTCGAATTTCGACGCTCGATTGCATCAAGTCGTGGCGGGCCTTTCGCCACTGGCCAGTTGTCAGCGAGTGTTTTGTAGCAGCGAAGTTGGCTTTGACAAACCTGCCGGCGAGTTCTTTAGCGGGATCGAAAAGTCGCTTGGGCTTAGTAGCCATCAGTTGATTATGGTCGGCGACGACGCCCGTTTGGATGCGGTCGCGGCCGAGCAAGCAGGCTGGATCGGGTTGTGGCTCAATCGCAATCCACTGAAATCGTCTGTCGATTTCGATGCGCCTCCGCAATTGAGGTCGCTAGAAGAATTGGAAATGTGGTTGGTGTAAGCCCTGCGAAGGGCGTGGCTGGTCCGTTGTAGATTGCGTCGGATCGCTGCCAATTGAGCACCGTTGAACCACGCCCTTCGAGGCGCGCATTACTCGCCTTCTCAGGGGCGTGCCACCCAATGTAACGCAGCACCGCGCAGGAAGGTCTCCGAAGTCAGCGTTATCCCCTGGTTTCCGTTCGGACAAAAGTGCTTAAGCTTGAGCCCTTACAAATTCAATCTTGGGGAGAACTTTCAATGAGTTTAGTTGGCAGCCAGGTGGTAGTGGTCGGCGCAGGAACTGGGATCGGTCAAGCAATTGCGCAGTCTTTGTGCAAAGCGGGTGCCACGGTCGCGATTGGCGGACGGCGCGAGGACGCCCTGCGAGAGACTGCGGCGGGGACCGAGATGCGGATCCATGCAGTCGACGTGGCCTCGCGGCAGAGTACAAATGACTTCTTCGAATGGGCCACGCAGCAACTGGGGCAAATCGATATCTTAGTCAACGCAGCTGGGGTCAATATCAAAGACCGCAGCATGGCGGACATGCCGCCTGAGGAGTGGGACCGCGTGATGGGCATCAATGCGACCGGTGCTTACAACTGCATGGCCGCTGTTTTGCCCGGCATGCGCGGTCGCAAGTGCGGCACGATCATCAACATTTCATCGATTGCTGGAAAACGCGCTTCGGCGCTGGGTGGCATCGCCTATTGTGCCAGCAAGTTCGCGATGACGGCGCTTGGTACCAGTGTCGCCAATGAAGTCGGCCCCGATGGGGTGCGCGTCACAAATCTCTATCCGGGAGAAGTGAACACGCCGATTCTCGAACACCGCCCGAGCCCCGTTTCCGAAGAACATAAACAACGTATTCTTCAGCCGGAACACGTGGCCGAATTGGTGCTGTGCCTTGTGTCGCTGCCACCGTCGGTGCACGTGCCTGAAGTGGTTATTAAGCCTCTGTGGCAAGGTTGGTACTGAGAATCCATCCGTATATTGTTAGCGTGCCACTTCCGCTTCACTCGTAGGTGATTGCTGCCATCATCGATTCAATTACAAAGTTCCGTTCGTTTGCGCTCATTTCAGGGACTTCAAGCACTTTTTTCATTTGGGAGAGAAGGTCAGCCTTTGAATGATTCAACGCTAGACCGAGGGCAAAATGGTTAAACTTACGTTGCTGTTCCTTGGTCAAGAGCTTCATCACTTCAACCTTGTCTCGTACCGCTGCTCTCCCTTCCTCACGCATCGCTTCGGAATTTGTAAGTTTGGGATTCTTTCGCATTGCAACGATAACTTCGATTCTTCGTTGCGACCGATCAATTGCACCGGCTTCAACTTTAGTTATTACACCCCTGTCGACGCCAACGGCGTCGAGGGTCCATGGGTCGAATAAACTGAATTTGAACGAATTCAGGCCAACGATGAACTGCCGAACATCTGGGGTAACAAGTTCGTCAATGGAGTCATAAAATGCATGGCTGCGCACTTGCGATTTCAAGATGTACTCATTGACTTGCTTGACTCGCAGTGCGTGCGACGGGGTTGCAATTAACCTTTCTCGAAGCGAAATACGTTCTGACTGTTCCACTTCCAAAGCTATCGTTTCGGACTCCCGAATCATGTTAAAGACATTGGCCCCCAATCGACTAGTGATTTGCGATTCGTATTCTCTTACGTTCAAATTTGGTAGCCATCCAGCACTATTCGCAGCGCAAGTATATGAATAATACTCATCGGATTGAAACAGCTTTTCACCCTCGTTGTCAGGACTCACGAGAATTGCCAACCATAAAGTTAACGCGAAGTGTGAAAACATTGCACCCATTTTGGCCTCTTGCGGGATGTACCAACACAAATAGAAGTAAACACAAAGACTATCGGAATGGCGGTGCCATCTAAGGTGCCGCCTTATTCCAATTATGGGCGTCGCAATCACGGAGTAGGTGGGTTGTTTGGCTGCGTAGCGTAACAGTGCCAAACTTCATTGCGCCAATTCATGGTGTGCAAGAAACTGACAGAGCTGCTTCCGGTCGCTGTGTACCCAAAGTAATACCCCGGATAGCCAACAGGTTTCTTCCAGTTGACAGTTATCATTCCCGAAGCCCCTAAAATTCTCGTTGGAGCGTGGAAGGTACCAACTCGCGCAGAAGTTGGAAATCCTGTGGGAGTGAGTCCGTATTGCGACGCGTTAGTTGGAGGCAATGTAACTGAAGTAAGTGTATAGCCTGTCGCGGTCAGTGTGGCAGTTGCAGTGACCGGGTAGTTGCCATTTGCGTCCGGTGAATTTGCGATACTGGTAGTCGCTGTTCCAATAAGAGTTGCACCATCGTAAATGTCATAGGTCTTGGTTGTTGCCGGCAGTAAAGTTACCGCTTCCAGTCTCCAAAAACAGGTTTCGTTTACGTCGTTTAGCGACGTAGCGACGTCATTAAGGGCGGGAATTACCCCCCTATTTGAGCAGCGCAAGGCGAAGCGAGAAGTGGAAGCAGCAGCGTTGCCAGGCAGTAAACCGAGGATCGAATGGAGTTAAACATTTGAGTTCCTTAGACCAAAACGCACGAAAAAGTAACACACCGACATGAAAATAGAGTTTATCGGATTCCAGACAATCCCACAATTGGATATTTTTCCTTTTATTCGGGGGGGTCCATTAATCCAATTGTCAGCCAATCAACTCGCGATGAAGACTCTACGCAACGGTACGACTTTGATTACGTTAGTCCCCTTCCGACAATCATTGCGGATTGGAGATGGATGGATACGGCATCAGGATCATGCAGCGAACGAACCCTTCATGCTAAGCTTGAACCTCGCCGTTTCAGCTTTTTTTGGAGTCCCACACTCAGTCCCAAAGACAGATTGGCGGGACGAATTGTCCCGCCAAGATCTGCGAGGGCACTTAAGTCGTTTTGACTTTGGTGCGCGCTTCGCGAAGGCCGCGGCTGAGGATGTCGCGCAACATCGGCGAGTAGTCCTCATATTTGCTATGGTCGGGCGAGCCACCGGCGTACTGGAAAATCGCATCCCGCGGTTTAGGACTGAGCGCGATTAACGTACTGCTGACCGTGCCGTAGTCACCACCCTTGAGAATCATGGATGGTCGACCATTCGGACTCGGCGTGCGTGCAAACACTTTGCTGGCGACTGCCAAAAACTTGACGGGTGAATCCAGCATCTGAAGTGTGAGTAGGCGGTGAGCCAATTGAACTCGGTCGTCTGTCGGATCATTCAAATTCTGGCAACCAATGATATTCAAGCCATCTTCCAAAGGGAGTACTTCTTGCTCTTGATCGCTATGCACAACCCAACCGCTTTCAGCATCGCAGACCACTAGGTTTAAACCTTCGTAGCGATGCAGCATCAGTTCTTCCATCGCTTTGTCGACACCTTTCCGCGCCGATGTGCAGCGAAGCACTTCTCGAGCCAGCAGACCGCGACTGCGATTGCCAAACGTGTCGCCGCCGCTACTTCGACGATTGCACAAACCGACGAACAATCCGTGTTGATTTACCCCCAGCCATGTACCGCCAGCTCGCTGGTCTAGGCCGCACAGCACGCGTGGCTTGCCGGACTGGATGGAGGGGGATTGAGAGGGTCTATCGTAGTATTCTTCCCTGTTTGCGGCTACAAGAATCGGGCTCTCCGGAACAAGGCGGTAGAGGACAGCCAATAAACTCATTGATTCGGGCACTTCTCTTCAAGAGGTTCTTTCGCAGGTCACAACGCTGAAACCTTATGGTTTCGCGTTCACACTGAAGACAATCTATCGGGCATTAACCGAAGAAAACACCCCCTAACGGGTGGATCGTCCATAGTTTTCTGATTTGTCAACCAAAGTTGCCTGAGATACCGTCACAAACTCGCGCAAAAGCAGTGTTTGCTACATTTAACCGGTGGGGACGGAGCGCTTCGACCAATTCCAAGCCCTGTAGGGGGTAGTTTTTCGCAGCAGGAAGATGAGCACTACCGCCGTACCCGCCGCGATCAGGCTAATCCACTGGGCAATGGAAAGGCTGGTACCGAGTTGACCACCTTCGTCGCTGCGAATTCCTTCTTCTAGAAATCTTGAGCAAGCAGCCAGCAAGATGGCGATCAGGAAAGCCATGCCATCCCATCGTGGGAGAGGTTGAATGCACCAGATTAGCCAACACAGCAGGGCCGCGTTGATCGCTGCGTAGATTTGTGATGGGTGGACAGGTAGGCTGCGCGCCGGCAGCTGGGTGCTGGAGAAGTTAATCACCGAGTTGTCCAGTCGAACGTCGGCGACCAACTTCGGCGGCGCCGTTGGATCGGAGTTAGCTGAAAAGGGTGCGTTAAACACCTCGATCTTCTCTAACAAGCTGCCCGGTCGTATGCCTGCTTCCGCGGCAGGACTTTCTGGCTCAACACGGGCAATTGCGACGTCACCGTTTTTGGCTTGTCGTTCTGCGAGTTCGATGCCGAGCAGCTTTCCCGATTCCAACTGAACCAAGTACGGACCGCTCCCTTGAGGAAACTGGATGGTGGGCAAGTTCGCCGTGCAGACGCCTCCAAAGCAACAACCGTTCATAAGGCAACCAATTCGCCCAAAAGCTAAACCGATTAAGAATGCCGGCGCTACCAAATCACCGATGGCTCGAAGCGGTTGTCGATTTTTGTAACAAAAGACAATGGCCGCCAGGATACCACCGATCATGCCACCATAAATGACCAATCCCCCCTCGGTCAGTTTGACAATCGCGAGCAGTCGCTGGCCGAGAGCTTTGTCTGAGAATTCGTCCCACTTTTGTACGACGTAGAAAATTCTAGCGCCAGCCACGCCGCCGAGCATCATCCAAAACCCAAGACTTATGATTAGATCGGGTGAAATGCCAAGCGACCGACCGCGATGAATGGTGATTCCAATTCCACTGAGCAAACCGGTGAGAACCAAGACTCCATAACCCCGAATTGGCAAACCCAAAATAATCGGAGGCGTGCCGGGGATGCTCTGTTCAACATTTGGTAACAAAAACACAACCAACGCAGCGGCCACTGCCCAGATCGGCAAACCGCTTACGATCTCGGCAACCAAGTCAGTTTCTTTTCCCGCAGAAGTTGGGCGTTTATGGCTCCAAATGGTGTGGGCAATCCAGCCAGCGCAGGCCAGCGCCAAAGCGATCAATAGCCAACCAAAACCGAAGACGGTCAAGCCAGCAAATTCGTGAGGAATGAAAAACAGCGTACTTCGCATTCGCAAATCCAGAGTAATTAGTTGGACTTGTTCGGAAATAATTTACCAATGAACGATCCTCGGGTGGCACGCCCTAAGACTTCGCAGGATGTGTCAGCTTGGGCATTATGGCAGCACCAGCGGTTGGTGACCAGGGAATTATAGGGCAGGGAATTACCGTACGCGGCACGACAACTTGTTATCTGGAACTTGCTTTCTGGCGACATTCATGCAACGCTTTCGATTATTCTAGGGGCTTCCTCCCATCCACCGAAGTCTCGTGTCCTGATACCTCATTCATGCCACTGTTAACTCGCAAACTCACCACCTGCTTGGCCGTGATCGCGATCGCGGTTGCAAACTACTCGCTGAATTTGTTGTCCGCAGAGCCCGATTTTGAACGCGAGGTGGCTCCGTTGTTGGTTCAGCGCTGTTTGGAGTGTCACGGTTCAGTGGACCCCAGTGGCGGCTTGGACCTCTCACAATACAACACGTTGATGCGCGGTGGCGAGAGCGGCTTGGCAATCGATTCAGCTGGAAAGAGTTTGCTGCTTGAGCGATTGGTTGGCGGTGAAATGCCTCCTGAGAAAAACGGCAAGTCGCAAGCGTTACCTGAAAACGAGATCGCCGTTTTTCAAGCTTGGATCGCAGCGGGTGCGAAGTGGCCGGACGGCAGAGTGCTTGACCCCTTCGAGCGGACAACGGCCAAACGCGCCGGTCGCGACTGGTGGGCTTGGCAACCGCTGAAGCCGACTGAGGTCACTGCAACTCGCGACAACGCCATCGACTATTACATTCAGCAAAAGCTGACTGAGAAGCATCTCACGGTAGCGCCGCCCGCAGATCGGCGGACGTTGTTGCGCCGCGTTTACTTTGACCTAATCGGTCTCCCACCCAGCGCTGCGGATGTCATGGCCTTCCAGCGCGATGAATCGCCCAATGCCTATGAACAAGTCGTTGATCGCTTGCTCGAGTCAAAGCAGTTTGGTGAGCGATGGGCGCGGCATTGGTTGGATCTCGTTCGCTTCGCTGAGACGAATGGCTATGAACGCGACGCGGTGAAAGAGAATGCCTGGCGTTACCGCGATTGGGTTATTGATGCGTTCAATAACGATCTGCCTTACGACCAGTTTGTCATCGATCAACTTGCCGGCGACGAGATTCCCAATTGCAGCGAATCTTCGGTAGTTGCCACTGGTTTCTTGCGTTTGGGAACGTGGGATGACGAACCCAACGATGCGCTCGAATATCAGTACGAGCGGTTGGAGGATATGGTCCACACGACAACTACAGCCTTTTTGTCGATGACCGTGAAATGTGCCCGTTGTCACGATCACAAGTTCGATGCAATCCCACAGACTGATTATTATCGCCTTGCGGCGGCATTTTGGGCCGGGCCGATCGCCCATCGCCAACGTGAATGGAATGGCGGTCCGACGAAAGAGGAGCTTGGTTTTGATGTGCTGGGATGGACTGACCTAAGCCGCGACCCGACAGCCTTGCACCTGCTGAAGAAAGGCGATGTTCACCGGCCTGTGCAAGTCGTTGCACCTGGGTCGCTGAGTGGCGCAGCGAGTTTGTCACGAGAATTTGAACCCGCACCGCCTGAATCAAAGACTTCGCAGCGACGGTTGCAATTGGCAAAGTGGATCGCTGACAAACGGAATCCACTTACTGCGCGCGTCATCATCAATCGACTGTGGCAACATCACTTTGGTGCGGGGTTGGTGCGCACGCCTGACAATTTTGGATTCTTGGGCAACCCGCCAACGCATCCTGAGCTGCTCGACTGGTTAGCGACGGATTTGATGGACGGCCAATGGAAACTGAAACGAATGCATAAATTGTTGGTAATGTCGAAGGTATATCAACAGAGTTCGCTGCATCCCGAGCAGGTCAAGTTCAACGAGTTGGATGCAGCTAACCGATATTGGTGGCGGGCTGAGCGACGCAGGTTGGACGCGGAGCAGTTACGTGATTCGATTCTGCAGACCAGCGGTCGGTTGGATCATCGCCTGGGTGGTCCGAGCTTTAAGGCAGCGATCAGCGAGGAAGCGCTCGAGGGTTTGTCGATGAAGTCGGGAGCCTACACGGCTTCGCCGCCTGCAGAGACGCGCAGGAGAAGCATCTATATGTTTGCCAAACGCGCGCTGGCGGTGCCCATGATGACGGTCTTTGATAGCTGCGATACGACCGCACCGACGGGAAGACGCGATGTTTCAACCGTCGCGCCGCAAGCTCTTACGCTACTGAATAACGCGTGGGTGCATGAGGAGAGTCGGGCGATGGCTGAACGCGTTGTTGCGTCAGGGACAACTACAGAATCGCAAGTCGACGCCGCTTGGCGAATCGCCTTTACGCGGGCGCCCTCGGCAACCGAAAAACAGGCTGCAATCAACTACGTCGAGCACTCGCGCGTCGAGGGGGGTGACTTGGCGGCTTGGTCGGCGCTGTGCCATACGCTTATCAACACGAACGAATTCATTTACGTGGATTGATCTATCATGCGTGAACGGCAATTCCCTTGCGGACAAACCAGACGGCAAGCGATTTGGCAAATGGGCGGCGGTGTTGCTGGGCTGGCGCTAACTTCGTTGCTGGAACAAGATGGGTTCTTCACCAAGCATGCGGCCGCCGATGAACCGACCAACCCGCTGTCACCACGACCATCGCATTTCGCATGCCAAGCGAAGAGCTGTATCTTTCTGACAATGAACGGTGGACCCAGCCATGTGGACACGTGGGATTATAAACCGGAGCTGGAGAAGCACGCTGGCCAGTCCATGCCGACGGATAAGAAGTTCATCAACTCAGGTGGCCGAGCGGTAGGGTTTCTGGCGCCCGCTGTCCGTCCGTTCAGGCCTGGTGGCGAAAGCGGCACGATGGTTTCTGATTTTTTCCCTCGCCTTCGCGAACACGTCGACAAGTTGGCGGTGATCAGATCATGTTACACCGATACGCACGCGCATGGTTCTGCGCTCGTGCAAATTAACACGGGCAAGCCGATCATTGGGCGTCCTTCACTGGGTAGTTGGGTGACCTACGGTCTTGGCTCAGAGAATCAAAATTTGCCGGGCTATGTCGTGATGCTCGACAAACGCGGTGGTCCCATCGGAGGCCAACCGAATTGGTCGAGCGGATTTATCCCGGCCTCATTTCAAGGCACGCTGTTCCGTCCGCAAGGCAATCCGATCTTGGACCTCACACCGCCCGGGTCGCTTTCGCGTATGCAGCAGCGCGCGCAACTCGATCTACTGGCAAAGCTCAACGAAGAGCATTTACAGCAGCGTCCCGGCGGCGGCGAGCTGATTTCGCGAGCCGCCAGTTATGAACTCGCATTCCGCATGCAATCAGAAACTCCGGATGCGGTGGACCTCAGCGGCGAGTCGGCAAGCACCTTGGCCGCTTATGGTGTCGATCAACCACAGACCGCAGAGTTTGGTAGGAACTGTCTAATTGCGCGGCGGTTAGTCGAACGCGGTGTTCGGTTCATTCAGTTGTATTCCGGGGGCGGACATCTCGAAGAGACTTGGGACGCCCACGAAAGCGTCGAAAAGAACCATGGACGCCACGCAGGCGAGACCGATCAACCCATCGCTTCGCTGCTGAGCGATCTCGAGCAACGCGGTCTGCTCGATTCAACATTGGTCGTTTGGGGCGGCGAATTCGGACGCATGCCCTTTAGCGAAGGAGTTGCCAAACCCGGTCGCAACCACAACCCGTACGGTTTCTCGATGTGGCTGGCGGGCGGCGGTGTGAAAGGCGGAACCTCCTTTGGTGAGACAGACGAACTTGGATTCGCGGCATCCGTCAACAAGGTTCATGTGCACGATTTGCACGCCACAATCCTGTATTTGATGGGTATGGACCACACCCGTTTGACGTACTTCCATCAGGGCCGCGACGAACGGTTGACGGACGTTTATGGGAACGTAGTAAAAGATATTCTGGCTTGACTCGTGGAGCGCGGGCGTCTCGCCCGCGTCCTTCGAGAACTCAGGGACGTGCCACCCGTGCTGCCCCAAACATAAGCACCTATGCATAAGTTTTCGAACAGAATGAATGAACATGGATGGACAAGATATACAGGATGATTTCAATTCGCTGATAGATTCACTTGTGTCGTG
>JAYVHC010000257.1:0-3343 GCA_043771575.1 Planctomycetia bacterium | reverse complement strand
GCTTTGCCGAACTCATCTAAGCCCACCAAGGATCGCTGGCCCATTCAAGAAACGCATGACGATGAAGCGGATCCCAGACCCGAAGCGATTCCATGACATGAACCGTCCTGCCTTCCAGTCGTTGTTTGGATCCCAAACCGCCAAGAGGAATCGAGCCGTACAGACCTCACCGTGGCTTGGACTACCGGAAGATGCCCAACCGTCAAACTCTAAGGGCAGCCAAGGTCGCACCCCAGGGGCGTTCCAAAGACATGGAAACGACTGAGCAAGTAGCCGAATTGCTGTCGCTGGATCGCTGTTTCGATTGTCCATTTGTCTCCATATCGTGCACCATAACGTCCTTTATGGTGCATGACCAAAATGGGGTTGGCAAGTCCGAAAATGGATGCCAATCGGTGACGACGGAAGTCAATCTCTTTCATGTTGAGCCATGGCTTTTGGCGTTTTGGAAGGCATGGCAGAGACAAAAAGAATATTCCACGTTCGGCACTCTTGGCTGCATGGGAGTCGATGCGTAGATTTCGAATGCATGACGAAACGGAGCTAGGCGCTGCTGGCGAGCATCCACAGCAAGGGATAGCCGTGTCAGAACGGGAAGAATACCCGTAAACGCTCCGGGTGCATGGTCGCAACCGGAGCGTGTTTTGGTTCTGATTCGCCAATAAGATCCTGGACCTTGATGATGTCAGAGCCGCCCAGATTGAAAAGCCGTGCCAATTGGTCCTTCGATGGAGTATAATTGTCGTAAGGCTACGCGGTGACCATCCTTTGGTGCGGGGAAATAGAAGATGATTCAACTTACTGGTACCGTTAAAAACGGAAAAATCGAGGTGGCTGCACCGAGTAACCTCGCTGATGGTACGCGAGTCGCATTGTTGATGCTTAACTCGACATTGCCAGATACCGAACAAATGGATGATTCTGAGCTGTTGCGAACCCTTGCGGCGATGGAAACATTTGCGGCTGCTTTCCCCAAAGACGAGGATGGGGAAGACCTAGGCCAAGCTGCAAGAGAATCAGCTGACTGGGAAAAATCCCAGTTTGACGTACGAGCCAAGAAGCTCGGGAGCCAGTTTGAGTGAAGAAGCTACTTCTGGATAGCGGAATTTTAAGCGACTTCATCAACCGTCGGCGGTCCGTCTACGACCGAGTGAAGGAAATAGCATCCCAGAGGGTGCGAATCGGGACTTGCGTTCCAGTAGTCGCGGAGATCGCCTTTGGAATCGAGGCGAGCAAGAGTCGAGAGCAAAATATGCAACGCTTTTTGAGTGCTCTACCGTCTTTCGCGGTCTGGCCATTCGACCAAGAAGCGGCATTCCGATACGGTATAATCGCAGCGGAATTACGTCGAACTGGGCGACCGATGCAAGTTGTGGACATCATGGTCGGCGCGATCGCCTTGAACCTTGGAGACTGTAAAGTCGTTACGACTGATAGTGACCTCCTTTCCATTCCCGGACTTACCGTTGAGCGGTGGTAACGAAGTCCGTACTGAGCAATTGCCAAGTCATAAATTAGCCAACAGTCACGGGTACCTTGCGGCACCTGACTGAAGATGCCGACGCGTCGGTTTTGTGTAACCGCAGTAGGTTGTATCCGCATTTGATGAGTCTTGTGTGAACAAGCATTTTTCAAGCGATTCTATTTGGATTCTGTGGACACTTCGAATTCCAATAGCAAGCCAAAACTGTCCCCAGTAACCACACGTGCCTGGAGCATGTAGCGAGATGCAATGCGACGGGCGAGTTCGTTTAGGAACCCTTGAGGCAGGAACTCCAGGAGACACTCAAACCTTGATTCCTTTCCTCGCGCATCGACAAGTAATTTAGTGAGATCCAACATAAAAATGTCGTCCCCCTGCAAAACGGTCATATCGTACCTGCCTTCTAAGAACCCTCGAACAAAATTCAAAACAACTTCTGCAACGGCCTGCTGTAGGTGCGGTGTTTCCGAATTGATATTTTGGATCAGCTCTCCAAATCCTCCACGCATCTGGCCGGTAGGATTGTCACTTATCAAGATCATCACCCTTGGTCTGGAACGATGTAGGACCGAAACTGGGGTGGCTGCACCCATTCGGAATTGTCCAGACTGTTCAATCCGTCGCATGACGTCACCAAACGCAACGTCTTCGTCTTGATCAAATGGAATCTCCTCAATAAGCATTCCGAACTCGAGATTGTTAAATTCTATGTCGTCATACACCTCGTACGGGAGAAGTATAGGCTGTTCACCATCAGCCAATGGATTTCCCTCACGATCCAAAAGAGTTCCCTCAGGACTTCGGTTTACCATGTAAGCTGTCCAGCCCAAGTACTTGGTGTCTCCAACAAAAGAAACCCAACCTTGGGGACGATAGATTCCCCAGACCATTTTTATAGCCGAACACTTTGACTGTTGGCCCGCGAGCCTTCAGTGCTTGAATCAACGGTATGAAGTCGATGTCACTGGTATAGATATGGCACTCGTCAAACACATCTGCATATGCGTCTTGAATCGCACGTATTGCAAGGCCAATATCTACTTGCTTGGCTTTCTCAATCAAGCAATCATTTTTTAGCGCATTATTGCGGCGATTTCTAAGATCCCCAGGTTCGTGATAAAGGTTCGGTTCAAGTCCGAATTCTCGAATTGATTTTCGTATGTTATGCAGGTTGACTGTATCGCCGGAAAACGCTGAAAAGTATGCCACACGATGTGCACCAGGACTAAATAGTTGACTCCAAAACACCTTGCTTCTCTTGTCCAACAAGATTGGTGGACCACCTTGCCGCGGGTAAATTTCCTCCAGCGAATCGCACCCACTGTGAAGAGAGCTCCAAGCCTTCTCTGACCGCAAAAAGTGGGATTCTCCGTCGATGTAAACGACCAGTCGCCGACGAGGTTGAGGCAATCTTAACGCTCCGTTGAAATCGGTAACACTACTATAGAATTTCGTAGGTTTCCGATTAAGTGTCAGGGGGAAGCTGTCCATCTTACGCCATCGATGTAGCAGTGACATAGGGGAATTTGTTATTTCATTCGTCGGTTGCGCACACCGCCGCAGATTAGGACGTTCGTTTTCCTGCATATTTCCGACACTTCGCCGAAGACTCCTTCATACTCCATGCGTTTGCAGTCCCAAAACACTGACTCTAATTCGGGGCAATGGATTCGCCAACAGTCACGGGTGCCTTTCGGCACCTGGGCTTGGAACCGGTGGAGCCCGCTATTGGCGAATTGTCATCGGAACAAGTTGCTGTGACTCGTGCGGATTGAATGGTACGACATGTCGCCAACTATGACATGGTCCAGTAACTTAACACCAAGTATCTCACCTGCCTCTTGTAACCTTTTCGTGACC
>JAYVHC010000256.1:0-4939 GCA_043771575.1 Planctomycetia bacterium | reverse complement strand
TTAGTCTTCCCAGATAGACTCCGCTGAGCCATTCCTTGGAAATCGTTAATGACAAGCTTGGCTCCCATTGGCATTCATGAATATTCCTATCGCCAGGCTCAGGTACCGCTTGAGTCTTCCCCTCAATGCGGTCGATCGATTTCACCAGCCGAGCGCCGCGACCTCCATAGTATCCCATACGAAAGAGCTCGAATTTGAATGCACGCGCCGGACTTGTCGAGACACAAACGTCGATCGTTTCGCCAGCCTTAACACTTTGTCGTGAACAATATCCTTCGATCCATGGAGAGCGAAACTCGCCTGCATCTACGCGCACTCGTGTGAGTTGCCAGTCGTTGGATCCATCAAGTCGGTTTTCTATCTCGATCGGATTCTCAGCCCATGCGATTAGACCAATGAACGTCGAATGCAATAAACAAGCAATCCATAGTAAGTGTCGCGGTTGCATGGTAGGGTCATCTCAGGAAGGAATTACAGTTACGCAAAAAACCTGCAAGCAAATCGGCTAGTGTGAGATTGGATTTAGTATTCAGTTGAGTATTAAGACCACAAAATGATGCGGCGTTGAAATCAGCAGGAGATTTTTGCGGTGGTTTTGAGTACCTTCCCACGCTCGTCGGAGATGGTCGGAGATGGCTCAGCAAAAGATGACGAACCGGATGCGACAGCCTTACTTCCCAGCGGATCGGCACCCAGATCGAGCAGTCGCCGGTGCGACGTAGGCTACGCCACCCGACACGAAATCAACTGTTGTCCCCCAACGTGCAGTCCAAAACTGGCGTGGGCGAAGCGATGGAACTGGAGGTGTTGAGTTTCAGCAAACGCAGCGCGTCGAAGCTGAGCTTCGAGGACGGCGTTCCCAAGCTGGAGCTTGGGAACGAGACCAAGTTAGTAATCCAATGACCCTGTTCGCTTCGCCCGATGGTGGGGCGAAGGGAGACAGGGTTGAGATAGCGAAGATGACTAGGCGTTTTGTTGAACGCGAAGACGCTTTTGAATGTCTGTTTCGAGCACGCCGAAGACTGCTTCGTGACGTTGAACGGACATTTGCAATGCAGCCAACAGTCGCTTGGCGGTGAAGAAGTTCATGATCACGCGTTGGTTGACGTTGATCGGATCTTTAGGCATTCCAACGGGTTGAGGGTTCAAGCCGAAGTCGACGATCAATTCTTCGGGTGAGCCGGTGACGCGGCAGAAATTTGCATAGCATGCAATAGCTTGGTCATCTTTGACTTGCACTTGCATCGGTTGCGCCTGTTGTTGACGAACTTCGGCAACGGGTGCGGCGACTGGATCGGTTCCAGTGTTCTCTTCGGTCTTTGCCATTCTAAAATCTCCTGGGCTGAAATCAGCGAACGTAGTGTCACAACTATTGGACACTTAAGGAATTGTAAAGGCTAAGCGGTATCTGTCGCAATGCCAGCTTACCGTGCCGGAATCACATCTCGAAACTAAAGGTCTTCGCCAAGAAGCGATAAAGTCGCCAGCCCAACGATTTCCAACCAACATATATCTTCGCTTGGCCACGATAGCCGGCGCGAAGTGGTACTTTAACATCTTCCAGAGGAACGCGCGCCTGATAGGATGTGCTCATTGGCCGCAATCGACCGGAGCTATCCATTTCGGTATCCAATCGTCCACCCACCTGCGTCGACAGACTCTCAGGCGTTTCCTTCATATTCATTTCCGAGATTTGACGTACAAAACCCGAAAAAGTTTCCATCTTCGCCGAATCAATCTTCATGTCCGCTTCAACACCAATCTTGACCAAATCGATGTCGGCTTGATCAATCACCAGCACCGCTTCCATACGCTGTGGATTGCCAACCAAACACAATAGATCGGACTCAGCAAAAAAAGCTTGATCGTTCTTCACATCAAACGGATTTCCACTCCACGTCGGCAATTGCTCTTTCTCGCTTGTTTTCGGTGCGGGCTTGGCGGGAGGCGGCAGGACGATACCGTCACCCGTTGCGCGCACGGTCAACATATCGACCCGCTCAGTGGCTTTAGCGAGCAGCAGCGCTTTGGAATTTACCAGTTCTGCAACCATCTCGAGTTGTCCGAGCGCTTGCGGATCCTCGTGCTGTTGTTGTTTCACCGTCTCATAGCGGAGCAAAGCCATCTCGTATTCACCGCGAATTTTTGCTTGTTGTAGCCGCACATCGAAGCTATCCAAATCCGCCACGATGTCGCCTGCATGAACCTCTTCGCCAGGATGCTTGTGCCATGCAACTAAGTAACCAGGGACCATCGCAAAGACTTGCGAAGCGCCTTGCGGTTGCACTTCCACTGCGCAATCAACATGGAATGGCAGCGGCAGGTACGCGACCAAAGCTGCTGCAACGCCAGCCACTGTTAGGCTGGTGAGCACATTCTTTCTTTTCATCTTGCTGGCCCTACCTGGAGTGCGGAGAAATTTTATCGAAGCCCAAATCGGTTGAACTACCATGCCGACCAAGCCCGCGTAAGCAATCGTGCGACCAATCGACTGCAAGCCGTAGGGTTCGAGCACGTTGATTAAGAACAAGGTGATCGAGAAAACTACCATCCAGCGATACGCGACCGCAGCGATCGTATACAAAGCAAACATCGGCTTGTTACGGTGCGGCAGGAACGGATTATCCTGTAGTTCCAAACCTAAACAATATTGTTGAAACCAACGCTTGAGAATTTCAGTGCTCTTTTGACGCAGATTGGGAATCTCGAGAATATCCATCAAAATGTAGTAGCCATCAAAACGCAACAAAGGGTTGCCATTGAAGACAACGGTGCTGACCGAACAGATGAACATCACGGACAAGCACAAGAAATTGAACATCCCTGGTTCGCTGAACCACCACAACCAAGTCGCGATCGACGCCAAAATCAGCTCGACGTACATACCCGCAGCACCGATAAACACGCGATGCCACTTATTTGGCAGCATCCACGAATCGGAAACATTGCAGTATAAACAGGGTGTGAACACGAGGAACATAAAGCCCATTTCGTGACACTCGCCGCCATAGCGTTTGCAACTCAAGCCGTGCCCAAACTCGTGCAAGATCTTCACGCTGGCCATGGTCGCGCCGAGGAATATCCAGTTATCCGCCGCAAAGAACTGCTCGAACGTAGGCAGCTTGGTACGAAACTCTTGGAAATTAACTCCGACCAACAGCAAGGCACTGATGCCAAACATGGCGACGAAGAAAATTGCAGTGGGTGTGAACAACCACCACGTGAATGGATTGAGGAAGTTGAGAATTTTCTCGGGATCGATACCACGGAATCGCAAGGCGAAGATGTTCGCCAGTTTCCCAAGCAGTTCGCGTTTCTTTTTTTGGTCCCCACGCCGACGCAACTGTCGACCTTGGCCGGTAGCGTCCGAGATGACCAGCCCGCTGCGATGCAACATACCGACGAATTGCTGGAGATCTTGCAGTGTGATGCGCTGGGGCGCGAATTCCGCTTGGAAGCGTTCTTTAACTTGCTGAAGGCTCGTTTTGCCGTCAAGCATTTCCAAGATCGCGTACTCTTCCTCATGAAAGCGAAAATAATTCAATCCTACCGGTTCTTTGACAACCAGGTAAACGCGTCCGTGGTAACGATGTTTCTTGGTGATCAAGTCAGGTCGACGACGCAACCTGAGCGGTCGCATCGCGCTGTTGACCAAACTGTCAGCCATCGTTGTCATGGGAAGTACTTACTTTCTAGCGGGTAGAATCTGTCGGTTGGTGGTTCGGTTGGATGGCGACTAGGGGATGAACTGAGGGGCGATTTCTACGGTGGCTTGCATTCCCTTGCGGAGAATCCAGACGCCACCAATAGCTTGATTTTCTACTCGCGCCGAAACGCGAACTTTACCTTGTTCAATTTCAGGGCTTACGTAATCGATCTTGGCATCGAAAGTGATCACTTCACCCTTGTTGACAGGCACTTCGATTTTCATCGGCGCACCATGCAGACTGCTAACGGACAGGCCACGAATCGGCACAAGTGCTTGCACCTTCATCTCTTTCATTCCCATGAACTGTAAGACAGGTTCGCCGGCCCGAGTCCACTCGCCTTCATCGCGAAGGCGGCGGACGATCACACCATCATGGTAGGCCACCACGCGGTGCAATTCCAAACGTACTTGGGCAGCTTTGTGTTTCTCTCCCGCGACTTCTGCAGCCAAACCCTCCTTGGCGTGCTCAACTTCTGAAACACGAATCCCGAAACGAGCCTTCTCGGCTTCCAATTTCTTACGCTCTGTCTGCGATTTGCTGGCCGCACCTTTTTGGTACATTTCGGACTCAGCTTTGAATTCAGCGTCCGCAAGCTCCGAGGACTTCTTTGCAAACTCGACATTGGCGGTCTCAACCGCTTGCTTCTTAGCCGCTTCCCATTCTTTCAATGCCACGCTGACTTCGACCGTCGCTACGCGCTCGTCGATTGTCAAAAGCGTGTCACCCTTCTTAACACTCAAGCCTTCATCCGTCAGCATTTCACTAATTAGGCCATCGGTCTGCGCAGAAATTGCATAGTCGTGAACACACTGAATAGACGCCGATTCATCACGGATCGCATTCGAACGACCCAAAGTTCCCGGCGTAGTCGTTGAACCGGGCTGCTGGTTCGGGTTTTGGCCGATCAAGCTGCTCGTAGCAACTGCCCCTAGGCAGATTGTCGCGAATGAGAGTTTGTGAAAGCGAGTGTGCATATGAGTCTACCTTATCGTGTTGCCAAAATTGGCTGAGTGAGTGTTGTCGAGTGAAGACGAATGTGTTTAGAAAAGTACGTTGACTTGAATCCATTCGATCACTTCATGGAACCAGACGAAGGCCGCATTGGCTCGACCTGCGGTTACGTCCGCGACCAATTGAGCACCCGGACGGCGGCTGACGCCTTCCATTGAATCTGGCTTTACCCGTAGCCTTACAATCGCGCCCTCGGTTTGATCGAGCTCCGCGCGACC
>JAYVHC010000255.1:0-4488 GCA_043771575.1 Planctomycetia bacterium | reverse complement strand
GCAAATGTCGTAAGCCCCAGTAGTAGCAGACCGAAAACGATTAACGTTGCAATCGCCTTCTCCGATCGCCACTCGGCCGGACTCTCGCCTTCGTCAGTCATGTTTGAGTGCGTCGGATCGATCTCCTGTTTTGCATGATCATGAGCGTCGTGCTTCGCGTCCGCTTTTTCCGCCGAGGCGACGTCCGCATCTTTTGACACTTCAGCTTTCCCATCTTGCGCGCGAACGCTCAGGCTTGAATACACAAATGTCATAGCAACCATTGCAAACAACTGAACAAATCGCAGTTTGTACATGCGCGAACTCCAACTGCCATCCAAAGTGACGACTAAGCTTTGTGGAAAAAAGGCGATTAGTTGAACTGCTGTGATCCGACGAATACCGCATAGAAGGCCAAACCTTCGATCAGAGCAGCAGCAATAATCATGTTCACTTGAATCGTTCCTGCAGCCTCTGGCTGACGACCGATCGATTCGACCGCGCCCTTTGCAAGTAGACCGATGCCAATTCCAGCACCGACTACTGCCAAGCCACCGCCGATTGCACCGGGAATTGCACCGCCAGCAGTTTGAGCTGAAGCACTACCGGCTACGATCGCAACAACGGCTAGAGTGCGAAATGCGTTTAAAAGACTTAACACTGAGGATTCTCCTGCTTTTCTAAAACGAGATGTTGGTTGTAAAACTAAGTCCGTTCCCACGCTGCAAACTTGCTAGTGGTGATGCGTCGCATTACCAATAAACATGGCCGCCAAAAACGTGAAAATGTATGCTTGCAAGAAAGCCACAAACAGCTCTAAGAAACTGAGTAAAGTTGCGGCGAAAATCGAGATGAAAGCCGCAAAGCCCCAACTCGTCGTACTCATGGATACTGCATGCACCCCAAAACCGATCCCCATAAACCCAAGCAAAACCAAGTGGCCAGCGACCATATTGCCGAGTAATCGCACGGCTAAAATCACGTGCTTGATCAACAAAGATGCAGCTTCAATAACCCAAACGAGCGGAACAATGGGAATTGCCAAGTAGATCGGCAAACCGAGTGAAGGCGATAGATTCTTTAGGTAACCCGCCACGCCAAACTGCTTGATGCCCAGCGTCGTTCCGATAAGAAAGACCATCAAGGCAAGTCCGCCCACGGTAGCAAGAACACTCGTAGGTGCCCCCACCCAGGGTATCATTCCCATCAAGTTGCAACCAAGCACGAACATGAACAGCGTCCAAAAAAACGGCATATATTTGTCTGCATCGTGCTCACCCATCGCTGGGACTACGACACCGTTGCGAACAAATGTCACAAAACTTTCAAGCAGATTCCAAATCTTGCCTTTCGGAGCTTGACCTGTGGCGATTCGGCCAGCCAGCCATTTGAAAAGCAGCAAGCAAATCAAAGCGACCGCTACTTCAATTAACATGTATCGCGTGATGCCGAATCCGGACTGGGCTTCGTACGCGTTCCGCAACGTTGCGAACGGTTGCGGAATGAAAATCTTGCCAGACAGCGACTTGTTATACGCTGCCATCTTGGCTGCGGACCAGTCCGCGCGTGGGCTCTCCAAATATTCGTCGAGCACTTCCTTCTTGTCGAATTTGCCGCGCAGTTCACGCCAGGCTTGGTTCGAGGTAGCGCTAGAAGTGACCTTATACATCCACTCGTATTCGTAACCAGGATTTTCGGTGAGATAAGCCTGTACGACATCGGTCGTTCCGGGAGCGGCGTTCTTCTTCGCCCACTTCTGTGCTTTCGCCTGAAGACTGGTCATCTCGTCGGACAGGAACTGGTCGAAGGGGCGATTGTGGCGGATGTGTTTGGCGTGTTGCCACGCTTTCCATTTGCCTTCGATACCGTCGAGAACCCTTGGGTCTTTGACGATCGATTTCAATTCGGCGACGATCTGGGCCGCTTCCCACTCCTGGTAGTCTTCATCGTTGCGAATTACCCAGGCGCCGTAAGACTTTGCCAGCCCTTCGGTGGATTCGCGCTCGCTTTTCCAAAGCACCTTGGGCACTTCGAAATAGAAACTATCCTTGATATGCAGAATATCTGAAGCCATAGGATCTGGTGCGGGTCGAGAGGGGGGTCGGCTGATGGCCGGAATGCTATCGTTTCGTAGCGTTCCGGGCAAGGAGCCATGATTCTAGCGGCAGCGCAATGAAATAACAGGCCATAAGTGTCGTAAGAAAACAATTTCTTGATTCGGCTGGGAAAGTCTGAACGATTACGAAGGCTCCCAGCATGGTCATCAACCGCCATGTAATGACCGCCAGTTGAAATGTCGCACCGTTGAATATCAAGCTTTCCAGCCATATTGGCGCAATTGCAGCGGTCGCTGTCCATACTGCGGCTAACGCGCAATACATCGCTGCTGCAGGGGGTGCGTGGCCAAATGTCGCAACATAAGCCGCCGCTGCTACGAGGCTGATGACGCAGGCCAAAACCAGCGAGATTCGAAGCGGTGACATTCGTTTTTGAGTCGGGCTATTCATCGTGCGGCGCTTCGCGCACCTCGGCTCCGGGCACCTCAGGTAATTGCGACTCGGATGGTTTTTGCGAAGCAGGCTGAGGCGTTTTCGCGGGCGATGGACCTGCAGAAGGGCTTGAGCCGCGGTTCATGATGGGGCCATCGTTATCGATCGGTTTAATGCGAGCGAAGAGCATTAACAGGCCGATGGCCAAAACCATTCCAAACACGAATCCGAGAGCCGCTAAAAAGCTCGTGCCCAAGCGCCCATCAACCCAAGCGCCGGCAGCGCCAGGTGCAACCATCACCAGCACGATGGCGATTGTTCTGCCAAACCATTCGGAGGCTTGCTCCCAAGCGGTTTTGCTTTCAGGCACAAATACCCCCAGTTTGAGAATTTGACAACTGCTTTTTTGCTTTTTTTAATCACCACAAGGACTATTTTGTGGTGAAAGGTTGAAAATTGGCGAGCGGCTCAAGTTTCCGCTTAAGTCCTTTTCTGGAATTGACTTAAGTTTCCCTGACACCCCCGCTCCGCCACGCCTATTACGCTCTCTGTGGAACTTATAATCTAGAAAAAACGCGGACTTCTGGGCATACTGTTATTGGCGAGTCAAGTATACGCAAGTGTACACCTTGCTATGAAACCCACCCAACGTGTTTCAAGTTTAGGCGCATCGGCACATTATGCAGGACACCTTCAAGGTAACGCGAGTTGCCTTGAGTGATGAAATACCCAGTGTGCGGGCATTTTAAGGCAAATGAAACACCCCTCCCCCGGCGATTTCCTGAAGCGCAAACCATTACCTGGACTAACAGCCACAGTGATGAACGCTAACAACGATTGGTGAATGCAGTGGCCAAAGCATCAAAGAAAAAGACGACTGTCAAAGCGGCAAGCAAGCTAGGCGCGAAGCACAAGTCAGCAGTTGGCAAATCCGTGGTCGCGAAGAAGCCTGCGAATGCGGCAAAGGCTAAGGAGTCTTCGTCGAAACCCATCGTCAAGAAGACAAAAGCGGCCGCCAACGGAAAACCGCTGACAAAGAGTTCGGCTTCAACACCTTTGAACGGAAAGTCGTCAAAGACGACTGCAAAGTCGTCGGCAAAACCGGTTGCTAAGGCAAAAACTGGAAAAGCAGTAGCGGCAAATGCCAACTTAAACAAAGGGAATTCGAAGAAGGCAGCGTTAAAAACTAAGCCCGTAAAAACCAAGACAGTAAAAACCAAGACAGCAACGAAGCCAGTAAATTCGAAATCTGCAAGCAGTTCGAAGCCCGCCAGCGTTCGACCAGCTCTGAAGGCGACTCGCAGTGAGGATGCGGCCAAAAAGAAAGCCGCGATCGCTGCTCCTACTAAGCCAGCCAACAAGCCTGCCGCGCCGGTCAAAATTGTTGCCAAGCCAGCGACTGAACCCAAGCCGGTGGCAAAATCGAAACCAGTCGTACCTCCCAAGCCGCCTGAACCTCCGACCAGCCCGAAAGTCCTTAAACGTATCCGCCAGTTGCAGCAAGAACGGGAATCGAACAAAGACCTTTCGTACCGCCCAACGCTCATCAAACCGCCCGGAGCGAATGAACCGATTTGGGAAAAAGAGCCCGAGAAAGACCGCATTGCGTTGTTGGTCCGCGACGCCTATTGGATCCATGCGACCTGGGACATCACGCGCCGCGCGATCGAACGCGCCCGCGCTGCGATGGCTGAACAATGGCACACTGCCAAGCCGACTCTTCGATTCCTGACACTCGACAATAGCAGCACGACAAACACGTCCGAGACAATCGAACGCGACATTCCGATCCACGGTGGCATTCGAAATTGGTACATCGACATCGGCGGAAAATCAGGTAGTTACCGGGCGATGATCGGTTACCTGGGTGCTGGCGGCCGATTCCATACGATCGCCGAAAGCAACATTGTCGAAGCGCTAGGGGCCGGCAATCCAGAGTCAGTCGACCAACATTGGACCGACATGGGGGAGAGTTTTGAACATGTGTATGCGATGAGCGGTGGGTACCACTCAGAGCATG
>JAYVHC010000254.1:0-6999 GCA_043771575.1 Planctomycetia bacterium | reverse complement strand
TTCCCAAGCCGGAGCTTGGGAACGAGACAACTTTGTCCGCTCCCCTTGTCGCAACCTGGGTGGATGTCACAGGGCGTATCATTTATTTTTCTGTCGCTATCGTCGAACTTCGTGGCACTTTGCTTTAGCCAAGACTTAGACCTTCAAGGGCTCAGGGAACGGGAACAAGTGTACCGAATCTGTTCTGTTCCCCTCTATGTGCAGCTTAGCTGCTTGAAATGCGAGACACACCGAAAATCCGGGTTTGGCTAAGAAAGCATATTGCTATTTAGGCATAACGGTCGACAATTAAATTCTTGGCAGCCTCCGCTCTAGAAAGAGTTTTTTTTGCAGTCATTCGGTGATGGCCCAACCGCAACCCAAATATAATGCAAGCAGTAACGCGGGACGTGTGATGCGATTTGCATTCATTTTGATGGTCGCCTGGGGCAACTACGGTTTAGTAGCAATTGCGCCGGTGCTTAAGTTCATGATCATCGAAGCGGTCGCTGCGGCAACTCCCTTTGAAGTTGAAAGCGAACCCTTCACGGAGTCCGCAGACAATTTAGAGGACGCCGGGGAAGTGCGATGTACTAGACGCGCGGCTACTTCTAGCAATCGCAATCTCACACCGTTGCTACCGCGAATTTGCATGGACCAAGCGACAGTATCGCTAGTCCATGCCTCTAATTCACCCTTGGAGTTCGAGCTCAGAAATGGTTGTGGTGCAACGCTTCGCTGCTGATCATCAATGCAGTTTTTGCGTTCGTCTGCTTTTCATTTTTTGAGATCTGTATTCAAGGCTGGTGTTATCATGGCGAATTTGTTGTCTATTCTTCGTTGGTTTTCGCCGTTGTTCTCCGCTCTATTCAAGACAGAATCAACTCCAGATTTGTGTCTTCAGGACGCGGTCCGATTGAGCAGGCAATCCAAAAACTGTGATCCTTGCAACAAGTCGGTCGCAATTCAAGTCGATCGCCATTAAGAATTGAGAACTCACTGCCTCACTGTGTTTGCACTTCCGTTTGGGTCGTGACCATGGGGCTTTAGCGTTTCTCATCGTACCGATTTCGGATCGCAATCCTCCTTGTGGCTCGGAGTCTCATTGCGATTTTCATATAGTTGATCCGCGCCCCAAGGGGCTACGTGCGGAAATTTGCTAGTTGCAACTTTGTACTACTACCGCAAGCTATCAAGGACAGCTTTTATGGACGGAAAAAATTCGATTTCAAATCTGCCGCGTGACTTGATTGCTGGGGTCGTTGTGTTTTTGGTCGCGTTGCCGCTGTGTTTGGGCATTGCGCTTGCTTCCAACGCACCGTTGTTTTCAGGACTACTGTCTGGCATTGTCGGCGGTATTATTGTTGGAATCTTGAGTAGATCACACACCAGCGTAAGCGGACCCGCTGCGGGACTTACAGCGATCGTTGCTACTCAGATATCGGCCTTGGGGTCGTTCGAGACTTTCTTACTGGCAGTGTTGGTCGGCGGATTGCTCCAGGTAGTATTGGGGCTAGCGCAAGTTGGATTCCTTGCTGCATATTTTCCAAGCAGTGTAATTAAGGGGCTTCTCGCGGCGATTGGCGTCATTTTGGTCCTGAAGCAAATTCCTCACGTGCTGGGACACGATTCTGACCCGGAAGGCGAAATGCGGTTTTGGCAGCCTGATGAAGAAAACACGTTGACAGAGATTTTGCGTGTCTTGGGAGACTTTCATTTGAGCGCCGCACTTATCGGCTTGTTATCCATCGGGATCCTTGTTTTGTGGGACAAGATCCCTTTGCTAAAGAAATCGCTCGTACCGGCACCGTTGGTTGTGGTTTTGGTCGGTGTGGGAATGAGCAACCTCTCGCAATACGGTGGAGGGGAATGGTTGATCAAGAGCAACCACTTGGTCCAGGTTCCGGTGGCAGATAGTATTTTGCAATTCGCTGGGTTTCTACGGTTTCCAGATTTTTCACAGTGGTCCAATCCGGCCGTTTACACCGCCGGAGTCTCAATCGCGATCGTTGCTTCGCTCGAGACTCTTTTGAACTTGAAGGCTGTTGACAAACTTGATCCCAAACAACGTACGTCTCCGGCCAGTCACGAATTGCTGGTGCAGGGCGTAGGTAACACGCTAGTCGGCCTTATTGGCGGCATCCCAGTGACTTCCGTAATCGTTCGCAGTTCGGTGAATATCAGCAGTGGCGGCCAAACTAAGCTGGCGACGATCGTCCATGGTTTGTTGTTGCTAGTGAGCGTAATGTTTCTGCCTACCTATTTGAATCAGATTCCGTTGTCTTGTCTGGCGGCGATTCTGTTAATAACTGGGTTGAAACTGGCAAGTCCCTCGCTAGTGCGACAGATGTGGAGCGAAGGGCGCTATCAATTCGTGCCATTCGCAATCACCGTGTTATCCATCGTCTTCACCGACTTGCTCATAGGTATAGGCATCGGCTTGGCCACCAGTCTTTTTTTTATTCTGCGGAGTAACATGCGCTGGTCTCAGCGGTGCATCGTTGAGAAGCACCTAAGCGGTGAAATAATGCACGTCGAACTTGCGAACCAAGTCAGTTTCCTGAATCAGGCTGCGTTGGAAAATGTCCTCAATTCGATTCCGCGCGGTGGTCATCTCCTGTTGGACGCAGTGAATACGGTTTACATCGACCCGGATATTCTCAGCTTGATTCGTGACTTTAGGGAAAAAACAGCCCCAATTCGTGGCGTGCAACTTAGTTTGCGAGGCTTCCGAGACAAATATCGACTTCCAGATGAGATAAAGTTTCTGGACTATTCCACTCGGGAATTACAGGCTTTGCTTAGGCCAGATCAAGTGCTAAAGATACTTAGCGATGGCAATGCACGATTTCGCTCCGGCCAGCGTTTAGTCAGGGACTTACACCGACAACTCCAAGTGACCGCTTCTGGTCAACATCCGCTTGCTGTAGTACTTAGTTGCATCGACTCTCGCACGCCAGCAGAGCTAATCTTCGATCTTGGACTTGGGGACATTTTTAGCATTCGCATCGCTGGTAATGTCACCGGCCCCAAAGTGCTTGGGAGTATGGAATACGGTTGTGTTGTCGCCGGGGCAAAGTTGATCGTGGTTATCGGTCACACGCAGTGCGGGGCAGTGACTGCCGCCGTCAACCTTGATGGATCGAGCGCTTCAACCGAACAAGCAACCGGTTGCCAAAATCTGGAGCCGATCATTCAAGAAATCCAATTGGCAATTAGTCGACCAGCGCAACGGCATCACGAGCACGAAAAAACAGACTATATCAACGCAGTGGCTAAACGCAATGTTGTGCACAGTGTCGAGCGCATCTTACAGCAAAGCAATTCCATTAACCGACTAGTGGAGGAAGGACGAATCGCCGTCGTCGGCGCAATGTACGACATCATCACTGGCAGAATTGATTTCTTCCCCGACAAGTGACGCGGATGATGGCCGATCGGACCCGGGCGCTGGACGGGCTTCTCCCTCATGCCGGTCTTGCCGATGCCATGCTTTACGAAGCAGTTCATCATTTCAGACATGGGATGCTGCTTGATTGCGGACCACGACTCGCTGAATCACCTTGACCAACTCCACCACGCCCACCGGATGCAACGTACAGCCTGCGATAGCTCCCCGTCCGGCCTTGCAGCATGCGATGCACAGCGACCATCCGCTTACTGGCACTGTCAAACGGCATTTCGCTGGTACGTGGAAACTCGGCGGCGAGTTCAGCGTGGCACTTACCCCGCACCGGTTACTTTGACGCGGCGCTGATCCAGTGCGTAGATGCAGACTGTCATTTCGTTCTTGGTCAGAGTCCCCGTTTTATCAGTGCAGATGACAGTGACTGATCGAAAACGCCAAACGTCTTCGCGCCTGCGTTAACGTGTTCGGGCCATACTCTGCGAGTCTCCGTGCCGCTTCGGTTTGAGGAAATGAGAACTCGTTGAGAACTCGTACCCTAGCTCCAGCTTGGGTACGCACACTCCGGAAGCTCCGCTTCCCGACCCAGCTCCCGTTCTGATGTCCAACACGGCAAGTGTTGATGTGCTGCAAACGCAGCGCCCGCGAAGCTGAGCTTCGAGGACCGCGTTCCCAAGCTGGAGCTTGGGAACGAGACAATTCGCGGTCATACGCTCGCTAATGATTTCGCGCGTCGCTTACTTCGTAAGGATCAGTTTTCCTAACTTTGTCCGGCGGAGCCGATAGACCTGACCTTCATTTTCAATCCAAACCTCATCGCCACAACGGCACAAATCACTGAACGCAATGATCTTTGGGAATTTCACCGAGTTTTCATTTTCAGGAAGAATGGGCTTATTGGGAGGGACCAGTTCGGTCATCGTAAAAATCCTCTCGCAGGGCGTTAGCTAAATGGCACTCACTTTAGGCACGTAGGTCCGTTTCTCCGAGACAGATACCCCGATTTTGTCGCGGTTACTACGAGTCTCGGAGGAACTCGCCACGTGGTTCGCTTTGCGAACATACCTTTTTGCGCGGTCGGCGCTCCGCGACTCGCAGCGGTTGCGGAGAAACTTGGGGATTCGTGGTTTCTAAGCATTGAAAGAGTGTTAGGCCTCCGAATTTTTTATCAAAAATAAGCGTAAATGCAAGTGTACTATTGATAATGATTCTCAATTAGCGTAAATTCATGGCATCGAAGCAGCAAGCGATGGGAGCTTGGCGCTAGCCGCTAAACTCCTCAGCCAGCCACGTTCGTTCCGTACTGAAAGGCATGTTGAACTTTCGGGCTTTCCGTGGTTTTAGAGGGATTTTGCAAATGGTTCACGCAAATTCAGGTTCTGGTCGACGCGGTTTCACGTTGGTCGAGCTGCTGGTGGTCATCGCCGTGATTGGTATTCTTGTCGGGCTGCTTTTGCCGGCAGTTCAGGCCGCTCGCGAGGCCGCTCGGCGAATGCATTGCTCAAATAATCTCAAGCAAATTGGCCTCGCAATGCACATGCATATAGATGCAAAAAAGGGATTGCCTGCAAATGGCAATTACGTTTGGAAAGGGGCGGCCGTTACCACGCAAAACGCGTGGTCTGGAATGGCCCGAATACTGCCCTACATCGAACAAGAAAACCTCTTTCATGGCATCGACTTTTCGGTCGGGTACAACAGTCAACCATCGATTTCCTCCAAACGCGTAGCCACTTTCATGTGCCCCTCTGAGTTAAACGATAAAGGGTTCGGAACCGACAATGTCTATGGCAACAAGCACTGGCCCATTAACTACGTCCTCAATAGCGGCACCTGGGCTGTACTGACGGCCAAGTCGGCTGGCATGCGGATGGGTGACGGTGCCTTTGGACCCAACTCCACACGGCGCCCAGCGGATTTTACCGATGGCTTAAGCAACACGTTTGCGGTCGCCGAAGTGAAGGCGTTTACGAATCGCGTGAACGGTGCCAACAACGCCGCCACGTTTGCGACTCCGCTATTGCCACCGATAAATCTCAGTTCGCATTCGCTAGCAACATTCAATCCAAATTCATTCACGCACGTGGAATGGGTGGACGGTAAAGTCCACGAGACAGGCTTTACGACCGTCTTTACTCCCAATACGAAACTCGAGATTTGTCATGGTTCCACCAACTACGACGTCGACCTTATACTCGCCACAGAGTCCAGTCCGGGAGACACTTTTGCCGCCGTCACGTCGCGAAGCTATCATGCCGGTGGTGTGAATGTTCTTTTGATGGACGGCTCAGTGCACTTTGTCGGCAACAGTGCTGCATTGAACGTTTGGCGAGCCTATGGAACACGTGCGGGTGGTGAAGTCGCCTCGCTGGATCAATAGTCCCAGCGACAGGTTTTTATTGTCCTGGTGCCTAAATGGAGAGCGCCACTTTCCCACTGCAAAGCGCTGTTCTGTAACTTTTTTTGGTCCCCTGCCAGACAAGTCTGGCAGGGGACCAAACCCTTGCAAAACAAAGGTTTGGCTGACAAGTGGCGCTGTCCAACTATGCGTTGTCGGATTCATCGCGGACCAATTGATGTGGTTCCGCAAGTAAGCCGTAGTGTTCGGGACGCCGGTCAGCAAACCGATCGATCAAGTGCTTGCCAGGCACTCGCACCAGTCGTTTATTGCGAGTAATGTGGGGCTGTACAGTCCCACTGACTACACACTCGTCGCCACTGCCACCACACGAGGGCGAACGCCCGGTTGGTAAACAGAACTTGCTGGTGCCGATGAATCGAAAGCCACGTTCTTCGCCAACGCGATTCACGGCCATAAAGTAAATGTGGTTTTCCAGTGCTCGCGCATTGGGCAGGTATTCCGCAAACGTATCGGACCCAGGTGGCCAATTGGTCGGCAGAATCACCAGGTCCGCGCCTTTCAGAGCCAAAACCCGCGTCGCTTCGGGAAACGATCCGTCGTAACAGATGTGCATGCCCAGCCGCATACCGGCAACTTCGTAGACCTGCATCGATTCACTGCCACGCGTTACAAAGCGATCCACGCCCAGGAATGGCAAGTGAATTTTGCGATACACGCCCACGATGCCCTCGGGACCGAGCAAAACGCAACTGTTGTAAAGATCCGCACCCGAGCGCTCTAGCATGCCAAAGGCTAGGAATTTCTGATGTTGCTTGGCCGCTTCCAGCAACCGCTCTGTGCTTGGACCAGGAATCGGTTCAGCCACGAACATCGCTTCGGCTTTGCTCTCGAAGCAATAACCACTGACAGCGCATTCGGGAAATACAACCAGTTGTGCCGCTTTGGTTTGCTCGTCGTCCAGCCACGCGAGCATGCGGTCGACGTTCGTTTCGTTATCGCCAATTAGGACGTCCATCTGCACGCCAGCCACCGGAATTTGTAAATTCGCCATCTTTGATCCAACTCGTTGAGAAACTGAATTGCAACTTCGCAAACGAATTCTAGCCGATCCCGACAGCCGATCCACTGACTTAATTGCAATACTCCGCGCAGCTCGGGAGGAGTCGCGGTAGGGACCACCATTGCTGGCGGCCCCCCGCACGGATCCGTACTTGAGCGTCTACTCATACGGCTCTTGCCTTGAGTCGGGCGT
>JAYVHC010000253.1:0-2458 GCA_043771575.1 Planctomycetia bacterium | reverse complement strand
CAGACTGTCGTAGCTACGTTCGCCAGAACGTGGCTGTAACTCAAAGCGGTTCACCACGTTCTGGCGAACGTAGCTACGCGCCATGAATAATCCGGGCTTACGCAAACTGGCAATTTGTACCCTGTTCCGCGACAAACTACAAATGGGTCAGCTCGGGGTGGGATAGGCTGCCAGCCTGATTGTGGCTTTGCCGATTCGCTTCACATGCTGAGGTGCTGGAAGCCTATGCCACGTTCTTAGCGGGTGCCGTGTCGGCGTTAGCGGCGTCGACCGAAAGGGGGCGAACAGGTACAATAGAGCATTAACCGAGTTGGAGACGGCCTTCCCAAACTCACTTTGTTGTGAAGATTTATGTTCAGAAAATTCCTGCGTTCGAAAATACACCGCGCCACGGTAACCCAAGCTGACTTGGATTATGAAGGCTCACTGACACTGCCCCCAAACCTGATGCGCGCTGCAGATATTCTGGCCTTCGAGGCGGTCAATGTGTGGAACATCACACGGGGCACGCGGCTTGAAACGTACGCGATCGAAGGTATCGAAGGCAGTTTGAGTATCTGCGCCAACGGTGCTGCTGCGCACTTAATTCGACCGGGCGATGTAGTCATCATCGCGACATTTGCGTTTAGTGCGGATGCGTCCGAGCAAGTTGAGACTGTCCCGCGTGTAGTTTTTGTTGACAGCGAAAACCGCATTCTGCGCGTCGGCCAAGAAATCCCTGGCCCGCGCCGCCGCGGTCTGCCATCGGCGACCGAAGACAGTTGTTGCTAAGTGCACTGAACGAGATTACACCGGGGAACTGAATGTTTTCGCAAACTGTTGAGTATGCACTTCGTGCTGCAGTGCATTTGGCAATCAAGTCACCAGACGCCCAAACGACCGCTGAAATTGCCGAAGCAACCAAGGTTCCGCTGGCTTACCTCTCGAAAGTGCTTCAAGGCCTGCGCGAGAAAGGGATCGTTCATCTGCAGCGCGGCATCGGCGGCGGCGTGTCTCTCGCCCGCCCGCCCGCTGAGCTAACGATTCTAGACATCGTGAGTGCCGTCGAACCGATCCAGCGCATCAAGACTTGCCCGCTAGATTTGAAATCCCACGGCACGCGATTGTGTGCGCTGCACAGTCGCATGGACGCATCTCTCAAAAGCATGGAAGAGGCCTTTGCGGCAACAACATTGGCTGAATTGTTACTGGATTCCAACCCAAGCGTCCCGCTGTGTGATTCATAAAGCAAGCTTTTTTTTAGACAGCGAGGAAGTGCTCGTGCATGAAGCGAAGAATACTCAACGTGCGTTGGTCCGCATCGGTTACGATGGCACCGTGCATAAACAGTTTCGCGGGGCTGAAGCGAAATCGCGTTTTGAAAACGAAGTGCGTGTTCTTAAATACCTCGAGCTCCGTAAATGCGGCTTCGTGCCCCGGTTGCTAGAAGCCAACGTAGACGAACTGAAGATCGTGACCACCAACTGCGGGGCGCGGGTTGAGCATTTGACCGAAGCGAAAGTCAAAGACCTGTTTGATGGCCTGGAGCAATATGGCGTGCGTCATGACGATCCTTTCCAGCGTAACATCACCTACCGCGCGTCCGATGGTCGCTTTTGCATTATCGATTTCGAATTCGCTGAGATTATCGGTAGCCCAATTGAAACTTCGCCGTCCGCAAGTGCTGTCTCCGGCGCGAACGTCAAGCGACTGCAGTGGTCTGGGATATCGCATCCTGGCAAATTCCGACCCAACAATGAAGACTCGTTCCTGGCATGTCTGCTCGACAAACGCGGCATCCGTTACCTGGGCAAGACCGGCGACGCCTCTCTGGAGAATTCCGATTTCATTTTTGCGGTTAGCGATGGCATGGGCGGCGAACGCTCGGGCGAGTTTGCCAGTCGCATTGCCATGGAAAAAATCACGCTGCTTTTACCCAAACAATTCGGGCTCAACGAAGATCGCTTCGCGGCTTACAGTCATGAGATTCTGCTAGACTTGTTTGTAGCGATCCACAGCGACATGTTGCGACAAGGACGCTTCGATGCGAACTGTCGCAATATGGGTGCCACCCTAACGCTCGCCTGGTTTCGTCGGGGTCGAGTCTACTTTGGCCATATCGGTGACAGCCGCTTGTATCATCTGCCAAACACTGGCGGTATGAGACAGATCACGGAAGATCATTCGCACGTAGGCTGGCTGAAACGTAAAGGGGAGCTAAACGAACGCGAGGCGCGTATGCACCCGCGCAAGAACGTTTTGGCTCAAGCCCTCGGAGCCGGACACCAATTCCTGGTGCCGCAAATTGGCGTGCTTGATTACGCTCCCGGTGATCGATTTGTGTTGTGTTCCGATGGTGTGACGGATGGCCTGTGGGATCGAGGCATCGAGGAACTCGTCCGTGAACCCAGCGCGAGCCAAATGGAATTGTCGGAAGCGAATCGGCTGGTTCTCGCCGCCGTTTCAGAATCTGGCCGCG
>JAYVHC010000252.1:0-13554 GCA_043771575.1 Planctomycetia bacterium | reverse complement strand
TGCTAGCTGGGTTTGCAGAACCACCTTTGGACTTGCGTGAACCGTCGCGATTGACTTGCTCGTCTTCGCCTATCAACTTCAATCCCTGGCCGACCATTTGCATGGCGTGACCATCTTCACTGCATGCAACCGCCTTGTAGTCGGGCACAAAGAACCATCGAATCAAGGCGGTATTAGGAACAACCGACGATCCCAGTTTTTGAATGTAGGTTGTCATGGGGACCGGAGGAGCTTCGAGGCCGATACCGATCAATTTCATACGATAGTCAGCTTCGGTCAACACGTGGGCAAAATGGGTTGTGCGTGGCACGCCTTCAAGCGTCACGTCATTCATTCCCAAACTTTGGCGAAGTGCATTTACGATCACTGGCACTTGGTTGGGCTGATAGGTCGAGCCGATTTGCTTCAAAGTTTCTTGCATCCGGGCCAATCCTTCCTTGGTCGGGTCAATGGATACCTTGATCATGTTCGAGGTATCACCCTTAGGCGGAAAGGCTCGCATCGCCACCACTAAGTCCTCGAGCAAGACGCAAGGTTTGCCCGAATCAACACCTAACAAGCGGCCATTAGAATCCCGTCCAAAACCTTCAGCAGGTCCTGCGAGAACGATATCTCCGCTTTCAGGATAGAAGAAAACGTATTCAATGCGAGTCAAACCGGCCAACGCAAACATTTCTGGCTGGAGTTGCTCCTTGGCCTTGAGGCGCTTTGCGATTTGTCCTTCCAAACGATTGAGCGAAACCATGCGCATCTTGCTGGGCTTAGCCAGTTGCTGCGGCAGGGCTAGTTTGGCTGCTTGTAAGCGTTGCATCGTGAGTGCAGGGTTGTACTGCATGACTCGCAATACGCCTTGCGGATCGATTTCTACGCCGGCTGCTCCCGCTGTACCACCCGCACCTCCGGCGTTTTGACCTCCCCCGGCGTTTTGACCGCCCCCGCCCCCTCCATTCTGCCCGCCGTTATTTTGGCCCTGGCCATAGAGATGGATGCTACCCATGAAAATAACAACTGCAAAAACAGTTATTTTGCAAAAGAAGCGATGAAGTTGCATCGGTCGTTGCCCTGGGTGAGGAGTATTTCTGAGAAGCTAAGTTTTGAAATCGAGAGAATTCCGAACCGGCCGCCCGTGTTTCGCACTCTCGCGTTACCTACAAGGTTAGTTGCCAGCCGATACAAAGGCAACAAAGTGAACTGTGCTCGCGGCAAATCCATTCAAAATCGCTTCGAAAACCTCGCAATAGTGCAGGGTTGATCGGTCAATCCGCACGTCCGGCACCCCTCCGAGGAGCGGATGGAGGCTTCATTTTCGGCGTAGCGACCAATAATCGGTGGCTGGTTTCGCCCAACAAATCGTCCAGCCGTACTCGCAATTCCTTGGAAATCTCGACCGGATGATTCGTGCATTTCAACTGAACCGTTTCGCCCGACTGTAAACGTAAGGCCATGGTAACCTCCATTTTGCCAGGATAGCCACGCAGAATTTCCTGTATCTTGGGAATAAGTTCGAGCGCGTGTTTGTTCTCGTCGACATGGATTCGTAGACCAGCGGTAAAGCGGCTGTTAGCTTCTTCGATGGGAATAATTTCGTTGGCAATCAAATTGAATTCGTCACCGCCATCGCGTTTGTCCACTGTAGCTCGCATAATCACGACGGATTCGGAAACGATCAAGTGCCCAACTTTCGCGTAACCGTCTGGCCAACAGATGCACCGCATCGCGCCATCCATGTCTTCTAAGTCAAAGTTCGCATACTTGCTGGGTTGGTTGGGTTTTGGATTGCGAGTATTCGCGATCTTGATCGACGAAATCATACCGCCAACCATTACTTCACTGCGATTTTTCACGGACTTCAAATCGACTGACTTGTGCGTGCACAGGGTGCTCAATTGCTGCACATACTCCGCCAAAGGATGGCTCGACAAGTACATGCCGAGCACTTCTTTTTCCATAGCCAGCAGAATCTTATCTTCGAACTCAGGGAGGTCGGGCAAATTCTGCATTGCCGCACTTTGAGTTGGGACTTCGTCATCGATCTCGTCAAAAAAGTTCATCTGCCCGCTGCGCCGATCCGCCAGCGCAGTCGCGCCCGACTGAATCGCTTTCTCGACACTGGCCATCAATTGAGAACGCTTGGCGCCGAGCGAATCAAAACCGCCACCTTTAATTAGCGTCTCGATCGTTGACTTGTTGCATTCCGTTGGATCGACACGTTCACAGAAATCAAATAGGCTTTTGAACGGTCCCCCTTTCTTGCGCGCCGTCGCGATCGCTGCCCCAGCTCCGCCACCGCAGCCTTTGACCGCTGACAAACCGAAATAGATCTTGTTATCAGCCACCGTGAAGTCAACGTGCGAGCTATTCACATCAGGCGGTACAACCGTGATGTTCATGCGGGCGCAATCTTCCAAGTGTTCGACCAGCGAATCTTTGCGTTTAAAGTTACGGCCAGGAATGTCGCCCGACAGGAGCGCCGCCATGAATTCGACGGGAAAGTGTGCCTTCAAATACGCGGTCTGATAGGCGAGCAGTGCATAGGCCGTCGAGTGGCTTTTATTGAAGCCGTAACCGGCGAATTTAAGAATCATTTCCCAGAGCGCGCGCGCTTCCTTCTCGGAAACGCCTTTGGCAACAGCGCCTTCCATGAACTTGGCTTCGTTCTGCGCAATCAACGACTCTTTCTTCTTGCTGATCGCCTTAATACACGTGTACGCATTCGCCAATTCGATGCCGCCCAGCCGATTGAGAATTCGCATCACCTGTTCTTGGTAAACCATCACACCGTGGGTCTCTTCCAGGATGTCCTTCATCACTGGATGTATGTACTCAGCTTTCTTTTGACCGTGCTTTACCGCCACGTAATCGTCGACCATCCCGCCCTCGAGCGGACCTGGTCGATACAAGGCGTTGGTCGCGATGATATCGCGGAAATGGTCAGGCTTCATGCGCTGCAACAAGTCGCGAATACCGCCACTCTCCAACTGAAACACACCCTTGGTTTCACCGCGCTGCAGCAACGCAAAGGTTGCCGTATCCTCCAGTGGCAATCGCAGAATATCCAGCCGATTGCCGGTCGTTTGCTCGATGATGTCAACCGCTTTCGACAGGATTGTTAAGTTCCGCAATCCCAGAAAGTCCATCTTCAGCAGTCCAGCCGCTTCCACGTCCCCCATCGACCACTGCGTGATAATGTCCGTCTTGCCCGACACTCGGCTTAGCGGCACGTAATCGGTCAGCGGCTTGTCTGCGATCACTACCGCAGCCGCGTGCGTTCCGATATTTCGCGCCAGGCCTTCGATCTTCTTGGCAATGTCCAGCAGTTCTTTAACGGCAGGATCGGTTTCGTAAACGCCCCTCAATTCAATGTTCTTCTCGAGCGCTTTTGATATCGTGATCTTCAATTCATCGGGTACCATCTCCGTGATTTGATTCACTCGAGCCAGCGGTATGCCGAGCGCGCGGCCCACGTCTTTGATCGCCGCGCGAGCTTGCAGGGTACCGAACGTTCCGATCTGAGCCACATTTTCGTCGCCGTACTTGTCCTTCACATATTGAATGATGTCGCCGCGGCGATCCTTGCAAAAGTCGATGTCGATATCAGGCGCTTCGCGGCGATTTTCATCCAAAAAGCGCTCGAACAACAAATCGTATTTGATCGGGCACACGTGGCTGAGATAAAGTGCATAACAAACGATTGCACCGACACCGCTACCCCTAGCCGTGGCTGGCACGTTCTGTTCGCGGGCGTAACGCACAAAGTCCCACACGATCAGAAAGTAATTCGCAAAACCCAGTCGCTCGATGACGCCGAGTTCACGATCGAGCCGATCCATCACCACCCGCGCCAACTCGCCAGCGGGCAACATCTCTTCGTCGCCACGATAACGATCCTTAAGGCCCTCGATGCAAATCTCGCGCAAGTATTCGTCCGGCTCGCGTTTGACCGGCAAGGTGTATCGCGGGAAGTTGCGTTTGCCTAATTCAATTTCGATATCGACCGAATCGGCGATCTCTTGACTGCGAGCCACGGCCGATTCGAGCCCCGGGAAACTCTCATACATCTGCTCAGGCGATCGCAGGAAGTACTGGTTGCCATCCATCTTCATGCGATTGACGTCGGTGCGGAACTTGCCAGTGTTGATGCACAACATCACGTCTTGCATTTCCGCGTCAGCCTGATCGACATAGTGTGCGTCGCTGGTCGCGACCAGCGGCAACCCAAGGCGATTGGCGATATCGACTGCGCCTTCTAACTGCTGACGCTGAATCGGCGCCCCGTTGTTCATGATTTCAATGAAATAACGATCGCCGAAAATTTTGTGGAACTTCTGAGCTGTCTTGACTGCTGCGTGCTCAGCCGACGAGGTATCGTGTCCTGCCAAAATCGCACGCGAAAACTCGCTCGACACGCAGCCACTGAGGCATATGATCCCTTCGTTGTACTCTTCCAACAAATCGTTATCGATACGCGGTTTGAAATAAAAGCCTTCAAGACTTGCTTTTGAAGCCAGTTTGATCAAGTTCTGAAAGCCAATGCGATTTTTGGCAAGCAACGTCAAGTGAAAGGCTGCTTCCTTTGAACTCGCCGCGTCCCGCACAAAGCGGCTTCCCGGAGCTACATAAGCTTCATAGCCGATGATCGGATTGACGCCACCCGCTTTGGCTTTCTGATAGAATTCCAGCGCACCGTGCAAATTGCCGTGGTCAGTCAGTGCGAGCGCGTTCATTCCATGTTGTTTGGCGCGATCCACCAACCGCCCAATCGAACTCGCACCGTCCAGCAAACTGTAATGGCTGTGGCAATGCAGATGAACAAACTTTCCGCTCATGTTTCCATCCTGAGGTAAGAGCCGTGTTGCCGCAGCCACCCGTGCCACGCGACTTCATCGATAATCTTATCGCGGCCACCGGTGTGCTGAAAGCCGTTGAGACAGTCAGTTTGTAATGCAGCATGAGAAATGCGACAGTGGCCACCGCAATCTGGAGGTTGTCGCGAAGCTAGCACGCAGTAGCGTACTCAGTGCGGGGTTGCTACATTGGAAGCTGATGCGCCTTGATAAATAAGTCTGCGTTCCAGCCGAGCGAAAATGCAAAGATCCAGCGGTCAGCCGAATGAAAAAATCCTCAATCGCCGCCCTGAAGCTCGCGGTTTTCGTATTGAACAGCTTTTGCAAGAAGCATCCGATGGTCGACTGCGAATTCCCCCGTTTCAACGTCCGCTTCGATGGCGTTCAAAGCAAGTTGTAGAGTATTTCGATTCGATCCGTCGCGGTTTTCCGGTAGGTGATTTGCTGCTCTCTCGTGACTACGCGCCAAGTGAAACCCTTCACTTCGGACCGCATGTCATCGAAGGCAAAGAGCAGACCAACGCACTTTGGGTGATTGATGGACAGCAGCGAATTACCGCTCTTGTAGCTTGCCTACTTCGAGAAGACCAAACTCCCAAAGGCGATTTTTGGGCGACCTGGTATGACCTTGAGAACGAAAAATTCGTCCGATTGAGCAAGAAAGTAGTTCCGCCAAGTTGGATACCATTGAACGTGCTTTGCAATTCCGTCGATTTGCTTAAGTGGATTCGCGTTTGGCCATATGGCGACGACAATCCTGAACTTGTCGATCGTGCACTCGAACTAGGGAAGGCAGTTCGAGAGTATGAGATTCCCGCGTACATCGTCGAAGGCGCTGATGAAAGTTTGGTTCGCCTGATTTTTACGCGAGTCAACACGGCAGGTGTTGGCATGCGCGAATCAGAGATTTTTGAGGCACGATACGGCAAGGAAGGGGACAAACCAATTCGCACGGCAGTTGCAAGACTGACTGACTTGGGATTTGGCGAAATCGATGCTGATCTTTTTCTTCGCTGTTTACGGTCAACCTGTGGCGTTACTGCGAAAGTATCAGTTGAGTCCCCTGAAGATGTCGCCGGCGCTTCAATCACACGAACCGAACGAGCAATTCGAAGAGCCGTTTTTACGATCCAGAATGCGGCAGGCATTCCCCATTGGAAACTACTGCCCTATCGAATGCCTCTTATATTCTTAAGTGCTTTTTACGACCGATTCCCAGATGATAATAGCCGAGTTGATCGACTTGCCGCAAAGTGGATTTGGCACGGCGCACTATCTGGCGATCACCATGACGTGACGGACGCCTATATCAATCGTTTGCTAAAGCAAACTCAGGATTTCTTAAAGCCAGACGACGCGCTTGCAAACTTACTGTCCCCGTTATCGAAAGAGCAAGTAGACTTGTTTCCAAATAACCCAGTTGCCGAATTTGATCGTCCAATTTCGATGAATCGCGCATCGGGTAAGGCCTTCGTACTTGGACTACTTGCCGCTGAGCCAAAACTGCCTGGCGAACAGCTATTTTGGGTTATCGATTTTTTAGAAGAAGACGAAGACGAACAATCAGACAATCCGCATGCACAAGTGGCGTCCATCGTTGAAGAACTTAACGTGGAAAAACTGTTGCTACCGTTGGTTGGAAAACAAAAGCTTGGGACAAACGTGGTCATCAAAGTTCCAGGACTGCGACGCGAAATGTTGCGCGATTTACTGGTTGACGACACAGTTCTTAAGTCTCATTTGCTTGATCTAGAAGCCGTCAGGTTGCTGATAGCGAATGACGACGAGGGATTCAGGGCGCATCGGCGAAGGCTCCTGACAACGTATTTTGCAAGTTTTGTGGATGATCGAATCGGCGACGAAGCCGATTTGCGGCCCTCGATTAAGACAATTGCAGAGGGAGCGAAGTCAACAAAGCGTAAGGCAGGCACGACATGAGCGCACTGCGCGTTAGTCTGGGCAACGTCGAGATTGGCGTGCTTGAGCGTTTTGACGACGAGAGTGAGGCCTTTACGTTTGCAGACGATTACCTTGCGGCACATATCGACTCTCGTCCGATCTTGGGGCAGTTGTTCGAGGATCGCATTCCGAAACCTATTCATGTAGGCGGACCTATCGGATGGTTCGACCACTTGTTACCACAGGGCGTGATGCGGCGCTGGAGATCGAGACTTCTTGAAATTGATGAAGATGATGGATTTAGCCTGCTGACCCATTTGGGCGAAAACTTGCCTGGTGCCGTGATAATGGAGCCAACTCAACCATTGATGCGACGCGGTTTGGACCGTACAAATTTACAACACGAGTTGTCGAAGGAGCAACCGTTCCGTTTTTCGCTGGCCGGCGCGCAGTGGAAGTTGTCCGCGCGCTCCTCTGGACGCGGTTTGACAACAAACGCTACCACGAATGGTACCGAGTACATCGCCAAATTCCATTCGCCTGAGTATCCAGACTTACCGAGTTGTGAATTCGCAACCATGTTCTGGGCGCAGAAGTCCGGCATTGTAACACCACATTTTGAACTGCGTTCCGTCGAGGATTTCGATGTCATTCCCGAAAACATGCCAGTCGGAAATGGTGATGTCTATGTTTGTCAGCGGTTTGATCGAAGCGGTTTACAGCGGGTTCATATGGAGGATCTCGCCCAGATTCTGGATCGTCCATGCGGCCACGAGCAATACAATGGGAGCTACGACGAGATAGCCAGAGTTCTTCAGTGGATTGCGCCAGATTCTATCGAAGAGTTTTTGCGAGTTGTCGTCTTTTGCATGATTGGTGGCAATGGTGACGCCCATTTAAAGAATTTTTCCGTGGTGTACAAAGATGGGCGGAAGGCATCCCTTTCGCCAGCGTATGACCTAGTTGCGACAGTCGCATACTTGCCATCTGATCAATTGGCCCTTGAGTTGGGTGGATCGAAGCTCTTCGGAAATATTGTCATTGGCCGTTTTGATACATTTTCCGATTGCCTCGGTTGGTCACAGGTTGCAATGCGCAAATTCATTTCCGATTTCGCGCATCAGATTGTTTCCAATTGGCAACTCCCGGAAATTAACGAGCGATTTCCTGAGCATCACCGCGCAAAAATCGATCAACATATTGCATTGATGAGAAAAGAGTTAAAGAGCCTTTAGACTTAGCGCTGGAAAATTGGCAAAACGGTTCGCGGCATGTTCAAAATCAAGCACGCCATGGCGGTCCCGTATTCGATGCTGTTGTAATCAAACCAGCCGCCCTGCGTGTTGCGAAGCGAGAGAAGAATTTTGCGCAAGCGTCCGTACCATTGGTCCCAAGCCGCACCGCCACGTAACCAAAAAGCCTGCGCAGAATAGTAGTGGGAGTAATAAAAAAAGCTATTCCGTTCGAGTGAACTGTTCGCGGCCAAATTCGCTTGCAAATAGGCAATTGCCAAATCGATCTCTTCACCCTGGTAGATACCCGCGTTATAAAGTGCAACCACTGCGGCTGCGGTCAACGCAAAGCGGCTCGCTCCGCCAGTCAACTGATACATGTAACCGCCGTCTGCGTTTTGACTGCGGCGAATATAGTCAACCGCTTTATCAATGGTCTCTTTTGCAACCCCTACACCTGCATTTCTCGCCGCCCGCAGCGCCATGACTTGGCAAACCGTCACGGAAAGATCCGCTTCGTAGGGTCGCGGTTCATAGCGCCAACCACCTTGTTCATTTTGAGAACGTGCGATCAATTCAACTGCAGCGCTCAACCTTGGGCGAACGTCGGTTGTTGGCGTTGTGCCATACAACTCCGATAAAAACAAGGTTGCGAACCCATGCCCGTACATTTGCCCGTGGCTGGGTGAACCCGTGACGACGATCATGCCACTGTCTTGCGAGTGGTCCGTCAAATAACGACCGATAAGCTGCAAACACTTGCCCGGCGGCCCAAAGCCGCTGCGCACACCGCGACTCAGCAAAGCCAATCCAACCAGCGCGCATACCCCGGCGTCGCGTCCCCACTCATTGGACAGAAAGCTGCCTTCAGGATTTTGGCGACTTACCAACAGCGCTAAACCCCTGCGAATCGCGTCGTCGACTTCCTTGTCGTAAAGCGAATCGAAATCAGTGCGCGCCGGGAAATCCTCAGCGTGACAAGTCGCTCCGTACAAACCAACCGCGGCACCGATCGCTCCTCCGGCCAGCGACTGTAGCGCGCTACGCCGACATAACCTTATTCCAGCCGTTCGTGTCATTTTAGCAATGCCTGGAAATAGGCTTCAATCTGTTCTTTGTAGGCTGGTAAAAACTGCTCAACCATGCGTGATTGCATTTGTTGACGTACGCGCGATGGCAATTGCCCCCAAACGTCTTGCTGCAATGACTTGGGATCAGACAACTCGACCGCTGCGTCGCCTCCTTTGCCGCTTTGAGCCGGCGGGTTCTCAGGTTCACCTTGCCGCTCTGCCCTGTCAATTCCGTTTTCAGATCCCTGTCGATCACCTGGTCGAGACCTCGTCGCCTGCGAACGACGCTGCTGAGATCTTTCGGGCAGCGATTTCGCTTGCGCTGATGGATGCTTTTGAGTGTCTTGTTTTGAATCGCTTTCTTTTCCTTGTGACTGCTCCAATTGCGAAATCAAATCATCCAAACGCCGCACGATGTCTGACTGCAGCTTCATCGTCTCAACACTGGCGCCATCGCGACGTAGATAACCGGCCGCGATCAGCATGCTTTGACGCACTCCCAACAACGGATTCTCACTCGATTCGGCTAGATCCTCGCCTGCCAATCCTACATCGGCGGGCGTCAACGGTGGTTTTGTTGAAACGTCAGTTGGCTGGTTGCTGGCGGGTTCGTTCAGCAACTCGAGTAAGCCCTCAACCAATTCACTGGAAGTCGACGGGGCTTTTGGCTTTGCCGGAGGTTCCTGCGCGACGACACTCGTATCCATTGCGTTGATTGAGACAACGAACAAAGCGCAGCAGCCAAGGGATTGTCTGAACAAGGATTTGAATCTGAAGTCTAGGTTGATCATTGATTGCTATCCATCGAAGCCTTGAGTTCACGGAGGATCTGTTCGAGTTGCAGGCCGAGCGACTGCTGTTGTTCCGCAAGTTGCAGCAGCCGCTGGGGACGCTCTTGGATTATTATAGAGTTTGCCTCGCTCAGTAGCTTCGTTTCCGCATTGACATCCGCTTGCAGACCCCTCAGAAGTTTCAGGCTCGCGATGGGGGGAATCGGTCGTCCTTTCGGTTTTTCGTCCTCGTTCGTATTGGGTTGCGATTGGTTATCATTTTCATCATTTTGCAGAAGTTGATCCGGGCGTTTCATCGCATTGACCGCTTGTTCGAGCTTTCGCAACGCGCGCGTTGCCGAATCTATTGCGTCAGGAGCGATACGAAATCGCTGTGTTGCAGCCACCGCCCGCGCCATGTCTACTTCGGCTTGCTCCAACGTCCAATCAAAGGCAGGCAATTTGTCAGCGCGCTGGCGAACGTCGCGCACCATCTGTCTCACGGCTTCCTGCCGGCTAGCTAGATGTCGCAAGTCTTGCTCGGCCCTTATCTTGGCTTCGTCATCGAGAACATCTAGTTGCACCTGAGCCGCTTCTTCCAGTTCTACGGCAATCGGTTGCTGTTGGCTGACCAGCTGAGATAACGCTGCGTCAAGCTGCATCAATTGTTGCTCAGCCACTTCGCGCTCCAATTCCTTTGCGCGCTGTGCAGAATCCTTGGCCGCCTCGGCAAGCTGCTCGGCGGCGGCCCGCGCCTGTCTAGCAGCCTCTGAGGTTCGTCCTTTTGCAGCGGAATCGGCGGCGAAGTGCTGCGATTGAGTCGCATGACTGAGTGATTGCTCGGTTTGGCTATCGCCTCGCTCACCCGAACGCGATCTTTGTTCTTCGGTCCGTTGCTGCAGTTGCCGTTGTTCATCGCTAAGTGCTGCAGCTTGACGCACGGCATCCGAACCGCTCAATTTTTGCGACAACTCAGCTTGTGCGCTTGCCAGCTCCTTCAGCTCGGTTGCGGTGGATTGCATTTGTCCTAATTTGCCTTCGAGATTGCGCGCGGACGACGAGCTGAGTTTTTGTAACGCTTCACGCAACGAATCAACGATGGCAGCTTGGGTTTCAGTCGCTTCAACAAAACGGTCGCTGAGGATACTCGCGGTGGCCGCACGCATCTGGCCGCTCACTTGATCTTTTGTCAAACGATCAATAGCCTGTTCGACTTGCAACTTGCGCGCTGCTTGTTCGTATGGCATTTCTTCGGCCAGCGATTTGGCTCGTTTCTGCAATTGATCGAGCGCTTGGGCCAATCCTTGTTGATCAGCCTGCAAGCCCGCGCGATTGGCTTGAAAATCCTCTTTGTTCATCCCCGACAATCGTCGCAATTCTAAATTGTCGGTGTCTCGGCGCAAGGCTTGCTGTTGATTGAGGACTTGAGCCAATTCTCGCTCAACCACTCGCACTGCTTCGGCTTGCGCCAAACGGTCCGTCAACCCCTGCAATTCGGCGAGCGCTGCGTCTTGACTGGACTCAGACGCTTTTAACGCATCCTTTAACAATTTGCTGGGCTTTGAATTGGCCGAGCCATCGGCCTTCGATTGTTCGAGTGCACGCTGAGCCTGTCCGAGCGCCTTGGTCAGTTCGTCTGCACTGATTTCCTCGATTCGCTGGCTCAGTGACATTAACTGCTCCGAAACCTCCGAATCTGACAATTGGTTGTTTTCGAGTAATACGGTCAGCGTCCGCAGACTCTCGGCAACACTATTGCGCTCCGCACCCAATTGGCTATTGATGGATTGTTGCAGATGTGCCACGTTAGCGAGCGCGTCAATTTCCTCGCGCCGCAATGTACCAGCTTGTTCAACTATCTCACGGGTTCTCGCGGCCAATTGAGTATTGCGGCGCTGGGCTTCGGTGATTCCGCGAACTTGTTCAAGCAGCTGCGATTGACGCGCGGCGATGGATTCGAGCACATCAGCGGCTTCGCGAACTTCTAAAGTTTGCGCACTACTTTTGCCAATTTGACCGAGCGAGTCGCGTGCTTCCAGCCACACAGAAAGCCGCTGGCCGGCCAAAAGTCCCAGGCTGCTATCGAGTTGCCAAGTGCGATCGATTACAAGCTCACGCTGTTCCGAAACACCGTCGTTATTGAGCTGCCACAGCATATACGCACCGGGTTCAGTTACATCGGAACTTTCGATTTGCCATCGCAGGGAAACGTTAACCAATCCAAGATCGTCCACGGCGCTGCCCTTAATCACCAAAGCGGCTGCTGGAGACAACTGCGGTAATTCTTGTTCTGCCAGCGTGACAACTGGCAGCGAATCAGCAACCAGTTCTACTGACCAAAACTCCGGTGTTTCGATCGTCAACTCCGATTTTGAAGTAACTTTCCAGCGCCACGTTTGCTCGCCCAATAAACTGTCTTCGGTGCAAACCGACCATTCGAAATCACGACCGTTAGGATTTAGATCAACCGCAGCTACCGTTGATTCACTGGTTTCTCCGCTCGCTTTCGTTGACTTCGAGACATCAACCTTTAGAACTGGCTCTGCAAAACGACCGACGAACTGGACATGACTCCCGGCGAGTATCTGTAATCGATTGCCAACAATTTCGCTTGCGGGCCGACCACTGTAAGCCGGTGGAGAAATCTTAAAACGAAATGACTCTAGTTTGGGTGGCTGTACCACGTCGACGCGATGCCATACCATTTGATCGTCATCGCCGCCGACTGCTCGGATTTCAATCGACTGATCGACGCTGGGGATCGATACGATCGCAACGTCGGCGAGGCTCGCCGCCGGATAAATGGCCACGTCCTGCGTCGATACAGAATCTGGATAGCGTAGCAACACTTGAATCGTCTCAGGCATTGGAGCCTGCAGGTCTATGATTTCCAAATTCAACTCTTGCCCGCTGGCAATGACCTTCGGAAGCTCCACGAACTGCAACTGATCTTGCAGCGGCCAAGGTAGTTCAGCCAACGGAGCGAACAGCCGCGCGATCGCCAGCCCGACATCCGCCGGTCGCCATACGGTCATCGTAAGAGTGAATAGTAGCGCGGCACCCAGCACGCCCAGCGCTCGCAACCAACTTGAATGATCGAGGTAGGACCTCCAATCGACGCGCGTTGCTAGGCTAGACCAACTGCGGAGGGCAGCTTCCCTAAACTGAAGTGAGCCAAAGCGATCGTCAGTCAGCGAAGTATCCGCCAACTCAACCGCCGTGGATAGCCGTTCGCCCAGTTCCGGTTGTGCGCATTCGATCCAACGCGCCATTTCAACTTTTGACGGCGCGAACTTCCATGCTGGCCTAACCCAATAGTATGCCGCCGCAGTTGCACATGCTGTCCAGGCGGCAAAGAATAGCACCCGCAATCCAACTTCTTCACGCCGCAACAGCATGTCGATGGAAACCAACGCGAGCAGCGCCGCACACACGGTTGCTGACCAAAGCAGGACCGCGCGAAAACGATAAACACGCTTCGCCACTGCGACCAAACCACCTACTTCACAGGCAATTTGCCTGCGAATCGAATCGACTGAATGCAGCGAATCGTTAGCTTGAGTTGACAATGGAAATTCCTGCTTGACATCCGCCCAAATGGTCAGACACGTTTCACTCTACTTTGACGATCTCAAAGACTTCTTCGCCAACATCGCCGCGGTTGCTACTGAATTCCCAACTCAATTGTTTGAGTTCAGCGTTTTGTTTCACTCTAAGGGTATAGGTTTCACCCTGTTTG
>JAYVHC010000251.1:0-14513 GCA_043771575.1 Planctomycetia bacterium | reverse complement strand
TTGTTGGCCCCGCCGCCAAATCCGAGTTGTTGTGAGCCGGGTCCAGGGGCGCCATTTCGTTGGCTCAAGCCTGTGCCGCCTGTTGCACTACCTGTGCCGCCGACAGCGCGCTGACCGCTTGTTCCACCTTGTGACGCTGCAAAGCCACCGCGATATCCAGAAGACGAGTTTGAGCCAGAGCCTCCGCTAAAGCCATTGCCTGATCCGTTGCCTGGTCCACCGCCTGAACCTCCGCCGGCCCATTCGTCTCCCATATCGCCGCCATCATCGCCAAACTCGAAGCTCTCGTTCGCGCTGCCGCCTTGATTGATATATTGTCGATACTTTGCCGGCATGGCCATGACCAAAGCTGCTTGACGTTCACGTGCGAGTGTCAAAGCTTGATCGATCTCGGCGACAATGCCTGGCTCGCTTTCTGGGTAAGTCAATTCGAGCGACTCATCAATCAATTCATAGCCGAATTGATCATCCCATCCCGCCATGGCTTGCCGTGCCATCGCGTAGCTACGCACACCCGAAGGGCGGACAATCAGCAGAGGATAAGCGGTGCTGGTCAGGGCACCGTTGGCGGGCGCGAAGCGCGATCGCACGGTACGAATGGCGGCATCGAGCGGATTGCCTGGACCGTAAGGTGGGCGCAAATCCGCTAGACCGATCAGTACGCCCTCCGGTTGAATCGTTACACCTTGATTCGTGCATTCAAGGTAGATCGGACGACGGTGAGTTCCGTTGGTTCCTTGATAGGGAATGATGGCGAAGATCGGTTTATCGCCGGAGGGCTTTTCGAGTTTCTTTTTCAGATCGATGTTGGCATCAGTCAGTTGTTTTTCAAGCTGCGAGATCTTGCGTTCAGTATCGGCTTCGGCAGATTTGTCTTGCGTTTGCTTTTGACCGAGCAGTACTGCGGTACGTTCGATACCTTTGAGCTCTTCGATGAGTTCTTGGATGTGTTTTTCGAGATGTTGTAATAATAATCGTTTGCGTTCAAGTTCTAAACGACGGTCATCGAGTTGTTCTTCGAAGGTGTTACGGATGAGCTGGAGATTGTTTTCGGCGTCTTCGATTTGAACTTTCTTTTCTTCCGCCATTTGTTTCGCGGTCGCTTGAGCCTGATTGACGATCAGCATCAACAACAGGACGAGCGCCCCCATGGTGCTCAGCAAAACGGCCAAGAACGGGAAAAGCGATTGAACAAAGTTGTCGCGCTGTTTACGTCGGCGGATCATGCCGATTTCCTCTGTTCTTGGAGGTCATCAAGACCATCCAGCTTGCGAACCACGCGGGGACGAATCGGAGCACTGCGAATGATACCGGCGCGCTCGAGGCTGGTAGCGAGCAAAGTGACCGCTTCGCCCACACACTGCGAAGCGTCTTCCAGTCGATGGATGTTCTCCAGGCGACTGACACTTTCAAGGATGGCGTCTTCGAGCTTACGGAGGTCGGTTGTAGCTGAGACGAGCTGCTGGATTGAATCCGTTTGGCGGATCAACTCCTTTTGCTGAGAACTCATTGCCCGAGCTTGATCGCTCAGTGTCGTTTGCCACTGTTGCCAACGAGTATCGATCTGGCGAGAGCCTTCCTCTTGGATTTTTTCCAGGCGACTGGCATGATTCTTTAATGCCGCAGAGATCGTATCGGTCAGGTTGGACGAGATACACTCAGAAGCCGCTTGAGTCCAGTTGGACCATTGCCTTTGACTTTCGGAGATTGATCGCGACCAGATATTGGCTTGTTGTTCGACGACTTGATGAATGGTTGTAACTAGGTCCGCCGTCATTTGCCTTACCGGCGCGAGTAGCCCCTCTTCTGCGCCATGGGGGTCGGCGGCTAAGAATTCGATCAAGGTATCTTGAGCGCCCTGATCCATGCGCTCAAGCAAATCTTGCTCAGTGCGAACGACGATGAATTTCGCGAAAACCATGAGCAGTGTGAGGCCCAAGGCAAAAATTGTTGTATCCAGCGCAGCGAGCGATGTCGTTGGCGCTGCATCTATCGACGCATGACTGAAGTGGGAAGCGAGTTGAGTGTTGGCGGATTTGAATTGGTATTGCGACTGGCCGGATTCGGAAAAAACGATTGTGGAACCTAAAACTCCCAGAATGGGCAGCGCCAACAGGATCGTGCGCACGAGGTAGTAGCTATCGTGGTGTCGGCGCGCATCCGCATTCGCGAGTGTCTGTAAATCCTGTTCAAGAGCGTCGCGACGTCCTCGCTTTAACTGCAGACTGAGAGTGCGATTGAGTCGCATACCGAACCAACTGGTTTGCCAAGCTACCGGTAGCGACAGCGAACTGGCTTCAAGCCAGCGAGGACGCTCAGCGGGCAATATGCTGTGCCCGTCATGGATAAGTCTACCCAGCGCGTCCACGGTGGCTTGCGTCAAACGGAGTTGCGTGAGTGCAAGCCGAAACTTGTTCGCCAGAAATGAGATCGCAATGAAGAACAGCACCAGCGACACGCCGGCGGTCCAGTGACTGAAACAGAATCTCCAAAGCAACGGGTTGTTGAGTGACCCGGTGAGCATCAGTGCGTAGAGTCCGCCGGTGAGTAATATGCCTAGCGCGATGCCAGAGGCGAGTGGCTGCGAAAAACTGCAGCGATGGGTTATGCGAGTTGAACTCACGATGCACCACTTCCTGGTAGTGATCTGGTTTCGAATCAGTTCGGCATGGATAGGCCGATACAGTGCGCGGATTGTGCCTAGGTCAGGCGTTCGCGTCCAGGCGAATTTTGAAGATGTTGCTTGATAGCAATGCAATGAGCTTGCTTCGAAGAATCGCGATCAGCTATATCCGCTGATTGAGACGCTCAATGAAACGATTTTGGGTCAACGGACTAAAGGCAATCGAGCATGCAGATTCATCGACTGAACAAAATGGCCTTAGCGATCATGATTGTTGTGGTGGGTTGGGTGAGCCTGTGGAGTCAAACGTCGGGTGCCCCGGGTGGTAACATGCCGCAAAGTGCCGAGCGTTTGGAGGTCGTTTCGTCTCTGTTGCCCAGTGGTGTCCAGCAGATTGTAGTGGTCGATTCGCAGAACCGATCGATGGCGATTTATCACATCGACCCCACCCAAGGCAAGCTTGCCCTGAAAAGTGTTCGCAATCTGAGCTGGGACCTGTCGATGGAGCAATTCAATGGCCAAGCTCCGTTGCCCAGCGATTTGCGGCAAGCGCGTCCCTAGTGTAGAACGATTGTCCCAATCGTTGCTGGAGCAATTGGAACAATTGCCCCCATGACACTCTAGTCACCTTGTCATTTATGCCATTGGGTGGGGTTGTGTCGAATAGTTGGCCAAATGGCTACGTCGAATTCCGTGAAATCCCTGGCTAGATTGCTTATACGGAAGATTTTACACCTGTGAGTGTTTCGTTTTCGGGAAGCGATTAGTTATTATAGAAGAAAGCTGTGGAGGCGGTTCGTCAGCAAGTCATGGTGGCAGAAGACGAAAATGGGCGCTTTTATGGCTGACTTTTCGCCGTTTTGCACTATTCTAGTTGCTTGAGTTTATGGACGACGACTTCGCGATGGAATGCGGTGTGACTATTGTTTTCTGGTTTTAGGAGTCCGACAAAAGATGTCAGCCCAATTCATTACGCTGGAAGAAGCTGCTAAGAAACTTGGCGTTCATACCGACGAATTGGTGGAAATGCGTTCGCGGGGCGACATTTTTGGGTATCGCGATGGTGCCAGTTGGAAATTCAAACCGGAAGAAATTGAACGCGTTGCGGCCGATATGTTGGGTGGGGCGATGGATGAAGATCCCGCAGGTTCGTCGATTCTGATCTCCGAGCAGGATCTTGGTCCAACCGGCAGCAAACATGGCAGTACGATCGGCAGCGACATCAATGTAGGCAACGAATCGGGTGACCCTGATAGCGATGTGGCGCTGGTGGCCGATCCGGGTAGTGGCAGTGATGTGCGTTTGATCGCGGGTAAAGTGGCTTCAGCGGATGAACCTCGATTAGCCATAAGTGACGATGATGATGACGAATTGTCAGTGGGAGACGATGTCGACGATTTGCTAGCCAGCGCTTCCGGCTCATCGAATTTGGGAAGCGATATTAAATTTGGAACAAGCCCCGAGAGCGCCATCAAGCTGGGCTCCGGAACTGGTACAGGCAGCGATATTCCACTGTCGGGTTCGGACGCTTTTGACTTAGATTTAGGTTCAGAAGGCTCAGGGGTTCTGAGTGGTTTAAGCGGCAAGGGAAGTGAGATCATCAAGGGAGATTCAGATCCGTCGCTTGATTCGATGGATCTCGACCTGTCCGATGACAATGACGATTTGGTGTTGGGTGGTGGCAGCGATTTGGCCCTCGGAAACGACAGCGGCATTAATCTCATGAGCCCGGCAGATAGCGGAATTTCGCTGGAAGATGAGCCGCTCGATTTGGCGGCCAGTGGCATTTCGGGACTCGATTTGGCTTCTGAAGGTTCTGACGCGGCATCAGGTGTGGGTTCCGGAGCTGGTTCGGCGGTTAATTTCCAGCAGGACGAAGAATTCCAACTCTCCGCCTCAGGCAGCATCGAAGCTGATGAAGATTCGGGTTCGCAAGTCATCGAACTTGAAGACTCCTCCGAGTTTGGCGACGCAGCAGTCATACTTCCAGCGGCAGATGGGTTTGATGCATTTGGGAGCGCCGAGGGCGACGGACTCGATATGGGCGGAACGCTTGGCGCGACCTCTGCTGGGGCTGTCGTTTCGATGGGTGCTCCCGAAGTGCCCTATAGTCTGGTTCAAGTAATGTGCTTGCTGGGTATTCTGCTGTTGATGTGCATGTCAGGGATTATGGTCACCGACGTTGTTCGCAACATGTGGGCTTGGCAAGATTCGAGTGCACTGACCAGTGGCTTTACCGAAATGGTATTAAGCGCCGTGGGGCAGAAAAAATAACACAAAGTGCTGCGTCGCTTTGACGGCGACAATTTCACGCCGGCGGAGCGGCGTGACTACGGGGCTTGGTGGAAGCTTGCGTCAGCAAAAATTAGACTTCTCACCGGACGCAAATCTTGGTAGCGTCCCCCTAATACTCATTGTCTGACGAATCCTGTAACCACAAGAAAGGAGTCTTGGGTGACAAACATACATTTCTCATCCAATTCGATTCGGACTTGTGGTTCGCCTTGGATATTCTGCTTTTCGACCCTGTTGGCAATCACGACGGGCTGCGGTTCTGGTAGCCAAAGGCTGACGCAATTGCAGAACGAAAACGATCGCTTGATGAGCGAATATCGGGCGCAGCGTGACCAAGTGACGCAGTTAAATGAAAAGCTAGCGGTTGTTCAAAATCGACTGGCGGAAAGCGAGAAACTATTAGCTCGCCAGTCACCGATGCCTTCCAGTCGGCTGTCTCGATTGAACGATCCTGGTAGTTTGCCTTCCAGCGTTCCGTCCTTCGGAGCGCAGTCGCGAGGAACCCCAGCGGGCTCAGTCGCGGGCGGTTCAGCAAGTGGTGCCGCAAACACCAAACCCAATAATACCGGGGGCAATCCTAGCGATAGCCCAAACTCCGCTTCGGAACTGTATTGGCGGCCCATGCGCCGCGAAGCGCCTTGAGAGTAGAGCAATATTCTCAATTGCTCCTGCAAACGATTGGGACAATCGTGCTACACTAAAACCAGCATGAACGGGTTTTAATGGCAGTAATTCCCTTCACACAGTCGATTCTAGTAGACAATTGGTAGCGAAAATCGCTAGTATCTGTAAATGCGAGTCCGGTGCGTAGTGTTCGCCAAGTACGTCTGATTTAAGGATTGATAACGCGAAGATCCCACCTTTACCCATCCCACCAATTTCACGCGGTATCCAATTCTGCGTGTCCGTATAGAATTACAGATCTAGCCTGTGCAGTGCCCTAGTTTTGTTAGAACACCTGTCGCCAGCAAATCCGCTGCACGGCTGGCTGGTCAGTGAGACTAGGATCGCAATCAAGTGATTTTTGGCTGCGCTGATACTTGGATCCGTCGGTCGATTTAATTCCCCAAACAGCTTTGGAAGTTCCATGTTCGGTTGGTCAAATACATCCATCATCGCCCATTCACTGCGAGCTGCGAGCGTCTTGCTACTCTTCGGTTTCAGCGGCTGCTCTGAAGATTTGGCTATTCGGCAATACACGGTCGACAAAAGTGAAGCCAATCGTTCGTCCTCGAGTGCCGCTGCAGCCGTAATTGAGCAGCAAATGTTGGCCGCGATTGTACCGAACCGCGAAAGCACTTGGTTCATCAAGTTGACGGGCGCCCCAGCAGACGTTTCAGCGACTGAATCGCAATTCCGTGACATCATTAATTCCATGAAATTCTCTGAATCCGGTGATCCGATTTGGGAGCTATCGAAGGGTTGGACAGAGCAGCGAATTGGCGGAATGACTTTCGCAAAGCTGCAAGAGCAACAGCGCGGGCTCAGCGCCACGATTACTCAGCTTGCAAGTCCATCCCAGGCTGATGGTTCGGCTTGGCAAGAGTGGGTGAAGGTGAATGTTAATCGTTGGCGCGGTCAGCTTAAATTGGCTGAGCAAGAATGGGATACCATGAAAGCCGAGCTCGAGGAGCTCAAGCCGTTGAATCAAGGTGACGCTCGAGCGTATTATGTAAGTCTCCAAGGCAAAGGCAGCGGTCAGATGGGCGGAGCTCGACAAGAGAGCGCGGCTCCGGAATTGAAATTTGTTGTGCCGGGCGGCTGGGAACAAGCGGCGGCCAGTGGCATGCGTTTGGCGACCTTCAAAGTTGCTGAGGGTGATCTCCAAGCCGAAGTGTCGGTAATTTCTGCCGGTGGCGACGATCGATCGAATGTAGCGCGATGGCAACGCCAATTGACGCCAGAGGCAAGCGAAGACCAGATCGATAGCGTTATGCAGGCAGCGGACCGTTTTGAGGTTAATGACGTGCCTGCGGAGTTGTATTCGATCAAAGGCACAGAAGGTCCCGATCAAGGTGCATTCTTGGCAGCAATCATCCCTTGGCAACCAACATCAAAGCTATTTGTAAAGTTCATCGGGCCCGCTAAGTTGGCTGAGCAGCAGCGCGAGTCGTTCACGATGTTTGTCAAATCACTAAAGTGGTAACGAGATCAGGGCAACTGACTTTCGTACATTAAACGTAAATCGAGGCTGAATTATGACTGCTGGAACTTGGCCGAATGAATCGGCGTTGGGTACACGTACCGCCCACTCAAAGAGCCAGGCTTCGTTTGCCTATATCCTGCTTCGCGCGATGGGCTCGCTGAAGATCACGGTAACCATGTTCGGTCTGGGGATTCTGCTGTTGCTGTTTGGCACGCTGGCGCAGGACCAACAGAATCTCGCGGAAGTCAAACGGCTATACTTCAACGCTTGGCTGGCCGTCATACCACTGGATGTGCTGTTCCCGATCACGATTCTTCCACACGCGACTCCATTTCCAGGTGTGTTTCCGTTTCCTGGCGGAGCGACCATTGGATTGATCATGTTGATCAACTTGATCGCCGCCAAGGCGACTCGATTCTCGGTTCATGCCAAGGGTGCGAAGCTGGCGATCGGCGCGGTGGTCAGTTTGATCGGGGCTGCCATTATTACGATCGTCATTGTCAGTGGACATGCTGCGGACGGTTTGCAAGGCGCTCCGCCGATTTCATATGACGCGCTGTGGAGCGTACTGAGAGCTGGATTTGCTTTAGCGACTGTGGTACTGACGGTCTATGCAGTGCAAGCGCGTAAGATGCCCAAGTTGACTCGAATTCTCTCTTGGGTGGGCGTGGCAATACTCTTATCGCTATCGATGGTCATGATCTTTGGCGGTAGCAGCGCACGTTTAAACGATCCTGGCATGCGGATCGTGTGGCAGCTGCTTCAAGCTGGTATTGCTTCCTCGGTTTGCTTGGTGGGATTGATCATGGTTTTCGGCATTCGCGGAGGCAATGTGCTCATCCATGCCGGGGTAGGCCTGATGATGGTTGGACAGTTCGTTTTTGGTGACCGCCAAGTCGAACAACGCTTGAGTGTCGCTGAAGGCGAATCCACCAGTCTTGTGTTCCAGCAGGACGCAGTCGAATTGGCTATCATCGATACGAGAGACCCAGAAAAGGACTCTGTGACCGCCATTCCTGAGGCGCGCCTGCGTCGCGCGGTGCGCTACAACGAGATAATCGACGCAGTTGAGTTGCCCTTCAAGTTGAAAATTACCGAGTGGATGCCCAACAGTACGCTGGTGAAAATCAGTGACGCGGAAAAGAACCCTGCGACATTGGGTGAGATTGGTGTACAGGCGATTGCGAAGCCGCTCGAGCCCCAAGGGGGCGCCATGCAGGGTTCTAATGTTGCATCTGCATACGTTCAGATTTTCCCGAAAGCAGGTGGCGAAGCCCTCGGTACCGTGCTGCTGACACAGCAGTTGAATGATCAAGCTCAATTGTTTGTGGGCGCTGGTGGCGATCGTAATGACAAGATCACCGTCGACGGCAAAGACTATGAGTTGGCTCTTCGCTTCCGTCGTGAATACAAACCCTACAAGGTGACATTGAAGGATGTTGAGCGAGTCGACTATAGCGGCACCGAGACGCCGCGAGATTATTCGTCGACTATTGTGATCACCGACAAAAAGAGTGGCGACAGCCAAGAAGGTCGCACTTGGATGAACAATCCGATTCGCTATCGCGGCGAAACTTTTTACCAAAGTCAGTATCAAAAGGCACGTGCTGCCGATGGCAGTGTGACCGAGATCACCGGACTGCAAGTGGTTGAAAACGCGGGCTGGGTGATTCCCTACGTGACTTGCATGATGGTACTGGTCGGCATGCTGGCGCATTTCGGCGGTACCTTCCACAACTTCGCCAGCCGCTATGAGCGCGGTGCGATTCCAACGGGGCACACGACAGAAATTGCAGACAAGGGAAAGCGAGCTTCCTACTTGCTGACTCGTATACTGCCCGCCGTAGTAGGAGTGGGATTTGTTGCTTTAATTGCGTCGTTTTGCGCGGTGCCAAAGCGCGTCGCTCGCAGTCAAACGGACTGGAACGCCATTGCTCAGATTCCAGTACAGCACGAAGGTCGAATCAAACCACTTGACACATTAGCAAAGAACGTATTGCAAGTGATCAGCGAGCCACTGTTCAATAGCATTTGGTCTGTCAAAGATGCGGAAAAAGTAAATCATAGGCCGACCGAATGGTTACTGGGCGTGATGGCCGACCAAGATTGGACGACAAAAGCTCCCGTTTTCCGTATTTACTCCAAAGAAGTGCAAGCTACGTTTGGATTGGAGCCGAGCAGCGGCTATCGCTATGCATATTCGGAACTCCTGCCGAACATGGAGAAATTTCGAGCGAAAATCGCTGAACTACGCAATAAGAAGCCTGAAGATTTGTCGCAAGTTGAGCAGAAGTTTGCGAGTTTGAATCAGAAGCTAAGTCTGTACAATCTTTTGACGGTCAGTTACCGCATGCCGCCGCTGCCCGATCCCGCGAATGCCGGTAAAGACGAAGCCGCGCGCCGCGCTTTTTCCGATCAACTCATGCAGATCCTTGATATGGTTCAGCAGATCGAAGCTGGTTCGCCGCCAGCGATCATTCCACCAACGGGTAAACCAGATCCTACCAAGCCGGAGAGCGATAAATGGCAAGCATATGGACCTGCGATTTTTGCAGCCTATATACAGAATCTGATGTCGAACGAACGTGTCGAGCCGAACCCGGCTCTAAAGTCATTTACCGACGTTCTCGATGCTGTCCGTGAGGGGAATTCTCCGGAAATTAACCTGGCAGTAACCAAGTACCTGTCGACGATTAGCGACTTACCAGCAGTGGCTCAAAAGATGGGGAAGGCGAAAACGGAAAGTTGGTTAAACAGATTCGCTCCTACATTCCAGGCCGTCGTTTTGTACCTTTTTGCAATCATACTGGGGTTCGTAACGATAATGACTGGTTGGGCACCGTTGCGTCGTGGGACATTCTGGCTGTTGGTTGCGATTTTCGTCATTCACTCCATTGCAATCATTTCCCGGATATACATTTCTGGTAGGCCGCCGGTCATCAATCTTTACTCGTCGGCTGTATTTATTGGCTGGGCAGTTGCCTTAGTCGGCCTTGTACTTGAGTTGATCTTTCCCATTGGAGTTTGCAATCTGGTAGTCGCCCTATTCGGCGCTGTCACCTTGAGTATTGCAAAAAGCCTCGAAAACAACGATACGCTGCACGTCCTCCAAGCCGTTCTCGATACGCAGTTCTGGCTATCAACGCATGTCGTCACGGTAACTTTCGGATACGCTGCCACCTACCTTGCCGGGATCTTGGGGATTGTCGCGCTCGTGCATCGCATAGCGGTAGGTATGCATAGTATGACTGTCGTCGCCAGGGAAGATAAGCGATTCCAAGACATTATGTACCGTATGACGTACGGGGTTGTGTGCTTCGGATTGTTCCTCAGCTTCATTGGTACGGTGCTAGGCGGTCTTTGGGCGGACGATAGCTGGGGCCGCTTCTGGGGCTGGGATCCGAAAGAGAACGGCGCGCTGATGATTGTGCTGTGGAATGCGATTGTGATCCACTCGCGTTGGGATAAACAAGTTGGTCAGCGAGGGTTCGCACTGCTGGCTGTGGTTGGCAATATCGTGACGACGTGGTCCTGGTTTGGAGTCAATCAGTTAGGCGTCGGCTTGCACAGCTATGGTAACAACAGTGGTGTCGTGATTGTGCTCGGTGCCACTGTGCTAGCTCACCTGCTGTTCATCATGGTGAGTTTCATACTCACGCGAGGACTCGTGCCGTCGACAAGTGAAGCGTAATTTTGAGTACTGCTTCAGCGAATTTCCCGAAAGAACACCGAGCTCGCGATCAGTGGATTGGTCGGTCTCAAATAGCGCTCGCAGCTGTGTTGTGGAGCACAGCGGGTTTTTTTGCAAAAGCACCGTGGTTTGATGCTTGGCCCGAGGAATCGCGTGGGCTGTTACTCGGGTTCTGGCGGGCGCTGTTCGCTGTTCCCATCTTGCTTCCGCTGATTCGCAAGCCGTCGTGGAATTGGTCGATGTTGCCCATGATGATTTGCTTCGCAGTCATGGTCTGGTCGTACATGTCGGCAGCCGTAAATGGTCCGGTCGCCAACGCGATTTGGTTGCAGTATCTGTGTCCGGTGTGGGTGATGATTGTCAGCGTGCTGATATTTGGCGAACGAGTTAGCGGACCGGATTTGCGGATGTTCGTTTTTTGTATCGGCGGAGTCGGATTGATCTTAGTTTGCGAAATGCTCAAAGGCAGCGGCCTGTACGCGACGCTGCTCGGCGTGCTGTCGGGCATGACTTTCGCCGGCGTAGTTTTGTTTATGCGTAGTATTAAGAAAGCGGACCCCGTGTGGCTGATCGCCCTGAATCACTCCGCGACCGTAGTGCTGCTCGCGCCGTGGGTTTGGAACGATTATCCTCCGATTCCTACCAGCGGCTATTGGGCACTAGGATTCTTTGGCGTATTCCAAATGTCGTTGGCGTACATTCTTTTCGCGCGAGGTATTCGCAGCACGTCGAGTGCCGAAGCGTCGGTGTTGACCCTGCTGGAACCCATTCTGGTTCCTGTTTGGGTTTACGTTGCCTGGCATCATCATGCGACCTACGAAGATCCGCCATGGTGGACTTGGTGCGGCGGTGGGCTGATCACCGTCGGGCTGGTGAGTCGTTACATTCCTGGTCTAGTCCAAGCTTGGCGCATGGAAAGGATCGCGGATGCCCACTCAGTCGACTCGTGAGGATTGGGATAGGGGCGGAGCAGCAATGTGAATGGAGGTGCCCCAGGAAGCAAGTAGGCTCTCTGCCGCTTTCCAACCACTTAAGATCGCGCCTTCCATGGTGGCTGGCCAACCTGTTTGCACCCAATCGCCTGCTAGGTAAATGTTGGTACCGGGGACCTGCGATTTGGGTCGCAGCGCACTGCTCTGAACTCCGACGGAAAATACTGCCTGCGGGTCGGTAACCACTTGCATACGCAGCATTTTGGCTTCGCGCAGTTTGGGAAATACCGCTGCCAAATCTTGCTGCACTGAGCGCATCCCTTCCCCAGGGTTGCCGCGTGGAAGCTGTCGCGATGCGCTGACGACAATCTGATAATACTGCTCGTCACGATTTCCCTTACCCTTCGACGCACACTCAGGCTTTGGAAACACCCATTGGCACAATCGGCCAACGATGACAGCGTGAGGAGTATCTAGCCACGGGCGGTCCCACCAAGAGTGAATGCCGGAGATCGGAGACGCTGCGATTTGTGAAGCCTCGTTAGCGATGCTCGTAAGCTTTGCGTGACCAGTCGCTTCGACCAAGCCTGGCATTCGAAACCAAGGCACCGCGACGACAATTGCATCTGCAGTCGATATTCCCGCTTGATCTGTTTCAATGGAAATTACACTCTTAGCACTCTGAACAAGTCGCTGTACTCGCGTTTGCAATCGGATATTCACGCCATATTCACGCAACTTTTGTTCCGCCAACGTGCCAAACAGTTCTGCCAGTGGACGCTTGGGAACAAGCAGGTGAAACGCCTCGCGGTGATTCAAGAATCCATCTTGAAGGACTTTCGCGACCGAAGACAAATTAACTCGCGATAGCTCTTCACCGAGTGCACTGACGATAATGGTACGCCAGAAGCGCTCGACGGCCGACGGCGTTTGATGTCGTGCAACCAACCAAGGTTCAGCGGCTTGCGCATCTGTTTCGCCGCTGATGACCAGTTTACGAATCGCCAGCATTCCGCGTGCAACCGCCAAGCGATCGGCGGTCTTCAATCCAGGCCAACGCAACAGCCAACCCGCCAAGTGGAGCGGAGCGGGCAGCAACGGCAGCGCTGCCAGCCGCTGATAGCGTCCATCCGGACCGTAGAAATGCAAGCTGCGATGTGTTTCCCATAGCTCACGCTGATCGAGCCAATCGATCAACTGACGGAGATTGGTGCAGCAACCCATGCCGACGTGTTGGCAATAGTCGATTGTCTCGTTTGAATCCGCATCGGTGAATGATCCAGTTCGACCGCCCAGTCTTCGCCGCGCTTCGAGCAGTTGCACTTGGATGCCCTGCTGCGCCAACGCCAACGCCGCCGAGATTCCCGCCAATCCGCCTCCCACAACGATTGCAGTTTTCATAAGTGGCGTAAGCTTCCAGCTTGCGTTCTTCTTTATCTACTACTACTTTTCTACTCTCATGCTAAGTGAATATAGCGCTTTAGGTTGTTCATCGCAAGCTGGAAGCTTACGCCACTTAAGGCACGGGATTGGGTAGTGACCAGTAGAGCGGTGCGATGAAATGCTGTGCGGCCAATCTGGCGCGGACCACAGTCGGTATTTGAGTGCGCGGTGTTTGCCAGAGTCGGTCGATATTGCGAAGGACTTCGAGTAGTAGAGCATGGTAGTAACGCCACATCAGCGAGAATAAGCGGCGACTCGGTGGCGGCAAATACTTAATCGTATTCCAGCCGGACATGTAAAGGTTTTCAGCGCGCTGGGCGGCTGATCGGATCACATTCTGCCAATCACCATTGGGGGCTCCACTGAGCCACTTGGATGTGTCAACGCCAAAGCGTGCGAGTTCGCTAGCGGGAAAGTAGAGACGTCCCATACTCGCATCGTTGGCTACATCTCGCAAAATGTTGGTTAATTGGAAAGCAATCCCACAATCGATCGCTACTTGATCTGGCATGGTTCTGTCAGCTTGCCAAATGCGGGTGCAAGCTAATCCTACCACCGACGCGACATGGTAACAGTAATGATCGAGCTGCGGCCAATCTTGGGGCTGAGCATGATCTAGATCCATGATTACGCCGCGCACAATGTCGGTTAGTAGGTTCTTTGGAATCTCGTAGGTTTGAGTCGTATGTTTGAGCGACGCCCACAATGGCGAGACGGCGCTGTGTTTGTCGGTTGAAAGGTGCGAGCCCCTAGGACTTTGGAGCGACTCTGTGAGCCCTAACCAAGCCGACAGCGCTTTACGTTTGTGGGCTAGGCTGCCTACTCCGTCGGCCAAGTCATCGGTAATACGCGCGAAGGCATAAAGCGAGTACATGGCGTCGCATTGTTCACGAGGTAACAGCATAAAGGTCCAGCAAAAACTGCTGCTACTTCGCCTACAAAGCTGTCGACACCAACGATAACTGGCTACGGTTTGGTCATCCATGCCGTGTCTTTCTTGAAATTCGAAACACCAAGGACTGATACAGCAATTTGAACTTTGCAATCTTCGATAGCGATGGGCGCCTGTTCCAAACATCGTAGCGCTGAGACTCGATAGCTTGCAGGATTCCTAGGCCACCCCTTATAAACAGATCCACGTCTACCGCCAACCACCTCGGAACTGAGTTAACGAGGCCGCGTCCGTCGCTGAAAAACTGTCGCGCCGATCCCACCCAGTCAGCCAGCAGAGCTTGCAGAAGCGGTGTGCATTTGGCTTCAAGAATCATCGTTTCAGAAACGCCATGTTTCGCGGACAGATCGCGAGGGGCATAGATGCGATTGTTGGCAGCGTCGCGAGCCATGTCCTGGCAAAAATTGGCAATTTGCAAACCGGTGCAAATC
>JAYVHC010000250.1:0-5241 GCA_043771575.1 Planctomycetia bacterium | reverse complement strand
CTGAACCAATCGCACAAAGGGAGCAATGTTTTCGAGCAATTTCGTTTCCAGAATGTCTTGTGCTAAGTGATAGCAATCAAACACGATTCCCAAGTTGGGGCTGCCGATGTTAGCGATAATATCAAGGCACTGAGGAACCGTGTTTACAAATGACCAATCGCTGGAACAGCCGATGTGCATGGGTTCCAAGGCAAGTTGCACGCCGACCGCTTCCGCCGCTTCCGCCAAGTGTTTTAGGGCATTCTTTAGTATGCGTGAAGCATGGTTGTGTGTATGTCCGCAGCGTCCGCCAGCCAGTACAACGACCGTTTCTGCTTTGATATCCGCCGCCAATTGGATGGTATCTAAAGCATCATGAAAACTGTCGCGGTAGCTACGTCCGTCGCTTCCGGTAAAACCGCCAATCCATTGCAGCGATGAAATCTTAAGATTGTGTTCGCGAAGCAGCTCGACCGCCTTCTCTTCGCCGTAGTCGGTTAGTTTAGGCCGCCAAATGCCGATTGCGCCAAAGCCAGCTGCGCTGTAATTCACTACATCTTCTTCAAAGGACCAGCGATAGGTAGAAAGCTCGTTGACTGCTAATCGCAACATCCGGCTACCGTTTAAAAAAGTATTGAATCGCACGATGAAGATAAGTCGTAACGCGCGCGGGTAGTTTCTATTCAAGTGAACCATCGATGAAGGATCGACATTGTTAAGAAACTCGCGACGCTTGTAAAGCGCGAAAACCACATCCGCCGCAAATAAGTCTCACTCAAAGCAACGCTAGCAAACTAAACGTTACCCGGTAGTGTTAATGGTTGCAGTGCTTCGATCAGTTGTTGTTTTTATTCAAAGCGGAGTACTCGCAGTGTTTGCCTTGACTCGTTCAACCGCCGCGCTAAGATGACTTTGGCTCAAGCAATCGCTGTATCGCAGTCAGGAAGATGAGAGCCGTCGCAAAACGAAAACGCTAGCCGTACAGGAATCTGAACGACGGTAAATGATAGCGTCTTGAGAGAACGAATTTTTGCGGCGAGTCTACAGCAAGGATGTCAAGAGCACCAATCCGGTGGCTTGTTTCGGTTCTTTCAAAAGAGAGAATCGTTGTCCTTAGGGAGCTCGGCGATGATCCAATCAAAAAGTGTTCCCACGTGGCTTGTAGGGATGTTCTTGAATCTGACAACGATGTCAGTTGTATCGGCTGCCAGCGACTTGGCGGTCGTTGGCTTCGACGCGCCAGCCATCAGTGTCGCGGAGCCTGTGAATCCGGCTGTGGTAAATACTCCTTTGACGGGTGGGAAATTAATCCGCGTCAGGATTCCCGTTTCAACGTTTCTCTCGCCTGAGTTTGTGGGCACGGTCAATGAATACGTTATCGAAATCGAATGCCCACAACAAACGATGCGGGTTGTCGATTTCTGGCCTAAGACGGAACTTTATTCGAATGTGCAGGGAACGGTTTCGGTCGAAAGCAATTATCACAAGGATAGCCACTTGGAGTTCAAACTATCCGGCGGTTACGAGCCGTTCGTGCGTGGAAATGCCAGCGGTGAGTTCAATGAGAAGTTCGATTCCCACCAACAGTATCAACGCAAGCCACCGATGCAAGTTTTGACATCGGCTGGCACAGTGCGTCGCGGATTCGGCGTATTTTACAAGTTCCGCCCCGGACCTGTTCCGCAATTGGAAGGCGAGCGTGAAGTCGCGATCCTGTTCGAAGTGTCCGCGAATTGGCGAGCGGATTTGATGCAGGTATCAATGCATGCCGTGGGGCAGAACGGTTCATCGCGCCTACAGACTTTGGGTCACAGTCGATTGTGGATGACCGTTCATCAGGAGGGAGATCAAGCGGCGGCCGCGCAAGCTCAGCGTTACGTGATTCAGGAGCGCTCCCTGCGAGCCTTGGCCACTGCCAGCCAGAAGCAGATCGAAGAAAAGTCTCTGCCCACTATTTGGCACAAAGTAGGTGCCGCGTTGGATGTCGTTGATCCCAAAATTCCAACCGATTTTATGACACAAATTCTGTTTGGTGTGTCGCAGCCCAAAAGCCTTCAGCATCCTCGTTTCGATCAGGCGACGAATCGATTGCCGGTCGATTTGCGAGTCGCGATTTTGGACTACTGGGAGCAACGTGAAGCCATTTTGCAGTTGGCAAATGGAACGGTTGGCACCGGCGCTCTGGCGGCAAACTGAGTCGGCCAACTTGACACGCACTGTAAATTTGGCGAATTGGGATATACTTCTGAGGTCAGGATAGAAGACCCGAACCGAGTAAAAATGCAAACAATGGCTCAGGATTACTATAAAACGCTCGAAGTCAGCAGGACTGCTACGGCTGACGAGATTCAGAAAGCACATCGCAAGTTGGCGCGCAAGTACCATCCGGACCTGAATCCCGATGATAAAGTGTCGCAAAAAAAGTTCAAAGAAATTCAGCAAGCTTACGACTGTTTGAACGACCCTGAGAAAAGAAAGCTGTACGATCAGTTTGGTGACCAGTATGAGAACGTAGCGGCAGGACGGGCGGGCGGTGGAGCTGGCCCTGGCGGGGCTTCTTTTGAAGATATTTTTCAGGGTGGTGGGCCGGAGGGCTTTCAATTTGGAGGCGATCTCGGTGATTTGTTCAAGCAATTTACCGGTGGGGCAGGGCAGGGCAGAGCGGGCCGCGGCCGGAGTCGTGGCCCAGCCAACGGTGCCGACCTGAGTGCCGAGATAACAGTACCGTTCAATACGGCCGTACTAGGCGGACAAGCTACGATCCACGTACGTCGCGGGGGTAAGCCCGAGAACATACAAGTAAAGATTCCCGCAGGCGTCGAGTCGGGCAAAAAAATTCGGTTGCGAGGTCAGGGAGAACCGTCGTCCAACGGTGGAGCGAGTGGCGATTTAATGATTACTATCACAGTTGCCAATCATCCGTATTTCAAACGCAGCGGTCAGAACCTTGAGGTGCGTTTGCCTGTCACGCTTGGCGAAGCCGCGTTGGGCGCGAAAGTAGACTTGCCGACTCCAGGCGGAACGATGTCACTCAAGATTCCACCAGGCAGCAACAGTGGAAAGCGGCTGCGCGTGAAAGGCCAAGGCGTGCGAGACGCGAGCGGTGCCGCGGGCGACTTATTTGTAGAACTGCAAATTAAACTTCCAGAGCAACTCGATGAAGAATCCCGAAAAGCGATCGAGCGCATCGAGCAGCTCTACACCGAACAGCCTCGAGCCGGACTTATTTGGTAGTTCGGATTTATCTGCTCACACGGTACCAGCTAACACAGGCCGCTGTGAAAAACTTGGTGCAGGCGGTTGTTCGTCAAATTTGCAGGGTGAGCGATTTCCTAAGTTGTTGCGCTTAAATGGGCGTGTTGAGTTCGCGGCAGTGTTTGATCATGGTCGTGTAGAAGCCGATCGTACGTTGGTAGTTCATGCCGTTCGCACCGATCGTCAGTTTAGTCGAATCGGCTTGAGTATTTCGAAAAAGGTTGGTTCTTCGCCGACTCGAAATTACTGGAAACGCTGTATTCGCGAAGCATTTCGACGGCAACGATCTGTATTGCCAACTGGGCTCGATATCATCGTCCGCCCTCGTCGGGACGCGCGTCCTGACTCGCGGGCGATTGCAGAATCGTTGTATCGATTGTTGAAAAAAATCGATCGTCAACTACAAAGCTGAAGGTCGTATGGCTTAGAAAGGAGTGATTGCGATGCAGTGGTTGTGGAGTTTGCCGGCCAGGGCAGCAATCGTTTGCGTGCGATTTTACCAGCGCGGCATCTCACCTTTGCTTGGCTCCAATTGTCGTTATCAACCCACGTGCAGTGAGTATACGATCCAAGCGATTCACAAATATGGTGTTGTCTGCGGCATCTTTCGCGGTTCGCTGCGGATTCTTCGCTGCCATCCGTTTTCACGCGGCGGGTTTGATCCGCCCTAAGGCGTGCAGAAGGTGATCACGTAGTCGCGTCTCTCCGAGACGCGCATCGTCGATGTCTCTCCCAGAATTCGTCTGCGTCTCGGAGAGACGCTGCTACGTGTTGATTTGTAATTTTACGTCGGATTTGCGACTGCATAATCGCTACAAACAGACTGCGCGTCATTGCTTTACTGCTAGCGCAACTTTCTCTAGCCGGAAAACTAACCGCTAGCCAGCAAGGTCGGAAGGGCGATGTATGTTTCTTCATCGAAATCGGAAGTTTGGCTAAGTCTGCAACTAACGCTGAGAAGGCTCGCCAAACGCTCGATTCAGTGACTCTTCAACCCAGTTGCCTTGAGGAATAAGTTATGCCAAAGTCCAGCAAAATTGGTGACAGCGAAGTTCAAATGGATCGTCGCTTCAAGGCTCGTCGCAATGAGAAAACTGTCACTGAAATAGCTGCTGTTGCTGTTGCCGAAGAAGCTGCTCCTCGTCGCAAGAAACATCGTCGTCGTCAAATTGACCCCACGACATGCGAACGCGAATATAGCGATGATGAGGTGCTGTTCATGCACGCTATGGATGCCTACAAGCGGTCGAGTGGTCGCATGTTCCCAACCTGCAGCGAAATCCTCGAAGTCGTCCGCAGCTTGGGTTACGTCAAGCTGACTCCGGAAGAGCAGACGCTGTTGGATGTTCACGGTATGAGTGTCGCAGCGTCCGGCGAATCAAGCGACTCGGAATCGGCCGAAATTTATTAGTTGTGCGGTAATTCACGTTCATAAAAGCACGTATTTTCGCCATCCCGAAAGGGATTCTAGACAATAGCCGGTGGTAAGCGGATCGCCACCACCGGATTACGAGTTCGAAGCGAGGGTCGATCCCGAAGGGATCGCAGAGTAGGCGTTGCTGCGGCGCGAGTCGCTTCTGTGATCCCTCCGGGATCAATTGGTCTCGGGCCGACTGACCGGTGGTGGCGCTGCGCTTACCACCGGCTATTGTCTTCAAACCGCTTCGCGGTGAATACCTTCCGCTTCGCGGTGACACACGTGACGGCTCGCACTCACTCGGTCACGAACGTCGCTCATAGCAAATGCTAACGCGCTCGAAGCCGTAGCAAGATCAGTTAATCAAGCTACTTCGAATCGAATTCTATTTTAGCCATCCCGAAAGGGATTCTAGACAATAGCCGGTGGTAAGCGGAGCGCCACCACCGGATTACGAGCTCGAAGCGAGGGTCGATCCCGAAGGGATCGCAGAGTAGGGCGTTGCTGCGGCGCGAGTCGCTTCTGTGATCCCTCCGGGATCAATTGGTCTCTGGCCGACTGACCGGTGGTGGCGCTGCGCTTACCACCGG
>JAYVHC010000249.1:0-24578 GCA_043771575.1 Planctomycetia bacterium | reverse complement strand
TGTTACCTTAGACCATGGCAAAGCCTACGCGGTCGGATCGATGGGTTACTTCCATTGCTTCAATGCGGCGACCGGCGAAGTGCTTTGGAAACGAGATCTGAACGCACAATACAATATTCAAATGCCAATCTGGGGCATTGCATCCTCGCCGCTGATCTACCAGCAGACCGTCATACTTCAAGTCTCCGGAGCGGACGGCGCTTGTATGGTTGCGTTCAATCAGGCTGATGGCCAGGAAGTTTGGCGGTCGCTCAATGAACGTGCCGGTTATTCATCACCGATCGTTATTCAACAAGCCGATCAAGACGTGCTTGTCTGCTGGACGGGTGAGAGTCTCTCGGGTCTCGACCCCAAAACGGGAAAGGTCCATTGGGCTCATCCCATGCTGCCGCGTAACATGCCGATCGGAATTGTTACTCCGTGCTATGACAAAGAGCGAGTGTTTGTATCGAGTTTTTATGACGGCTCGCTCATGATTCGTACTCCCAAGGATCAGCTAACATCGTCGGTCGTTTGGCGAGCGATTGGTACTGACGAACAAAACACAGCTACGCTGCATTCGATGATCGGCACTCCGATTGTTGACGGTGAGCACATTTATGGCGTTGACAGCTACGGCGAGTTTCGCTGCTTGAACGCGGAGACCGGCGAGCGAATTTGGGAAGACCTGACGGCCGTGCCCAAATCCCGTTGGTCTACGATTCATATGGTAAAACAAGCCAACACGAACACGGTCTGGATGTTTAACGAGCGGGGTGAATTGCTGATCGCAAACCTTTCTCCCAGGGGATTAAAGATCATTGACCGTTGCCAGTTAATCGAACCCACCAAGGCGCAATTGCCACAACGGGGCGGTGTGTGCTGGTCACATCCAGCATTCGCAGAAAAGAGCATTTTCATCCGTAACGACAATCGCATCGTTCGCGCTTCACTAGCCAAATCAGCGAATTAAAAACTGGATTAACCGATGGCTTGGCACGAGGCTGGGAAAATTGTTGACTGGGAAGTCGGCCAAGGTCGCGAGTTACTCATCGCGGGCAGCGTCATCGCTGTCTTTCGCACTGCAGAGCGATTCTTCGCTATCGACGGCATGTGCGCTCACCAAGGCGGCCCCATCGCACAGGGAAAACTCGACCATAACTGCGTCACTTGCCCTTGGCACGGTTGGCAATACAACATCGCGGACGGCGTGAATCTTTTGACCCAAAAAAAGATGCTCGATTGCTTTCACCTGGAAATACGCGGACCGGCGGTTTGGATCGAAATCTAGCGGGTGGCGGTGGCCGCGTTGCTCCGCAACTCGGAGCCATTGGACTTTGTTTAGGTGAGGGGAGTCGAGTCGCGGAGCGTCTCGACCACGACCTGCGTTGAACTCGCCATGGAATCAACCTGTTTCCCAGGGCAAATTGTGTTATAGTGAAAAGTCCCTCCACGAAGTAAAGCGGCACCCTAAATCTGCTTTGCTCCCACCTTTTGCGTCACGGTTTTCCATGCGCAGCACAGTTGAACTCAAACTGTTGAACCTCCTGAAATTGACCGCAATTTTTGCGGTTGTAGTCAGTCGTTCGGTTTGCGGAACGATGTGCAGCGCGGAGCAACCGATCTCCTTTGAGCTCGACGTGCAACCGATTCTGACTTCTACCGGATGCAATGCAGGTGCATGCCATGGAAAGCAACGAGGGCAAAATGGGTTTCAACTTTCACTGCTCGGCTTCGATGCGGATTTCGACTTCGACCAGATCACTCAGCAGGCTCGCGGGCGTCGATTGTTTCCCGCGTCGCCCGAGCAGAGCTTGTTTCTGCAGAAAGCGACCGCGGTGTTGCCCCACGGTGGCGGTCAGCGTTTCGCCATGGGTTCTGCTCAATACGATGTGCTAAGCAAGTGGATACAGCAAGGCGCGCCGCGTTCGGTGACTGGCGAGCCGAAGCTCGAATCGGTCGAATTGGCGCAGCGCGATTTTGCATTGAGGCCTGACGAGACGCAAGCACTCAAGGTCACTGCAACGTACTCTGATGGTTCGACTCGCGACGTGACCGATGCTACGACCTATCTGGCCAACGAAGCAGCGGTTGTAGCTATTGATGCTCTTGGACGAATGAGGGCCGGTTCGTTGCCTGGCGAAACGGCCATCATGGCACGCTACATGAATCACATCTGCGTGGCCAATGTCGTCATCCCGCAAACGCGAAGTCTGCCTGCTGAATACTATGTCCAGTTGCCCCGCCGTAATTTCATCGACGATTTGGTTTATGCGAAACTACAAAAAACAGCCTCGCAGCCCTCTGCGCCAGTCGACGACGCAACGTTTATGCGGCGCGCTTTCACGGACCTTATCGGTCGCTTGCCTTCAGTGATTGAGGCGAGGGAATTTCTCGATACCGAATCGGAAAACAAGCGCGAGTACCTGATTGACCGCCTGCTTGAACGACCCGAATATGTGGATCACTGGGCGAATCAGTGGGCGGACCTGCTGCGACCGAACCCGTATCGCGTTGGCATCAAGGCAGTAATGAATTATGACAACTGGATTCGGCAACAGTTTCGCGACAACGTGCGTTACGATGAATTTGTGCGCAAGCTAATCGAGGCCAAAGGTAGCACCTGGCAAAATGGTGCAGCCACGCTGTATCGCGATCGACGCGAACCGGAGGAAATAGCGCCGTTGATCAGCCAGCTATTTATGGGAGTGCGACTGGAGTGTGCCAAGTGCCATCACCATCCATTTGAGAAGTGGAGTCAACGTGATTTCTACCAGTTTGCCGCTTACTTTGCTAAGGTCGATCGCAAAGGTACTGGCTTGTCCCCTCCCATATCTGGCGGTGAAGAAGTGGTTTTTGTGTCGGCCAAAGGGACTGTCAAACATCCGGTTAGCAGCGAAGCACTTGAGCCGCACCCCTTGTTCGGCCAAACACCCGAAATCGCCGAAGGGGCCGACCCGCGATCCTATTTAGCTGACTGGATGACTTCGAAAGAGAATGCTTATTTTGCTAAAGTCCAAGTGAATCGAGTTTGGGCGGCGCTCATGGGGCGTGGACTCGTAGAACCGGTCGATGATATTCGTTCGACCAATCCTGCGACGAATCCTGAATTGCTTGATGCGCTTGCGAAGCACTTTCAAAACAGCGATTACGACCTCAAAGATTTACTGAAAACGATCGCGCTGTCGAGTGTATACTCACTCAGTTCAACTCCCACAGATACGAATGTCGCGGACCGCCTGAATTATTCGCGACACTACCGCCATAGGCTCCGCGCGGAAGTACTGCTCGACGCAGTGGCGGATATCACTGAAACGCCAAACTCGCTGGACGGCATGTGGCCTGAAGCGCGCGCCAATCAAGTCTGGACCTATCGTGTGGATTCAATGTTTCTTGATACTTTCGGTCGGCCCAACGAGAATCAAGATCCGCCTTGCGAGCGCACCAAAGATTCGACTGTGACGCAAGCCTTGCACCTGATGAACTCGCCAGAGATTGACCGCCGGATTCGCAGCGACGAAGGGCGAGTCGCTCGACTGGCGAAGAGTGCAATGACTGCGACCGATATTGTCAACGAACTTTACTTGAGCGTTTTTTCCCGGTACCCAAACTCTGGTGAATTGACCTATGCTGTTGCGTTGCTTGACTCTGCTGGGGATAAACGCCGCAGTACGATTGAAGATTTGATGTGGGCCATGCTGAACGCTCCTGAGTGCCATATTCAGAATTAAGGGATGTCACGATGTTAATCAACCGAAATTGCGAAGGCATGCGGCGCCGCGATTGTTTGCGACTTGGTCTGGGCGGTCTGATCGCGGGCGGATTGAGTGGCGCGTTACGAGCCCGTGCAAGCGATAATACGGCGCTGCTGACACGACAAGCCGACGCTTGCATCTTGATTTGGATGGATGGCGGGCCTAGCCATTACGAGACATTTGATCCGAAGCCCGATGCGCCGATCGAAATCCGCGGCCAATTTTCTTCCATCCCCACGCAGACTCCTGGCATCCATTTTTCACAGCCCATGAAGCGGCTCGCAAGTATCTCGAATGACCTAGCGATCGTTCGCTCGATCCGCCATGACCAGGGGAATCACGGCGCAGGCAACCACTACATGATGACCGGCGCGCCCCCACGCATTCCTGTCGGCTGCGGCGCGTTCGTCAGTTTTCATCCAAGCCTGGGCAGTGTAGTGGCACAGCAAATTGGCGCACCCAACGGTATGCCACCCTATTTTTCATTGCCTTCGATGTCGCGCTCGGGTGGTCCAAATTTCCTGGGTGCGAAATACGCTCCCTTTGTTGTTCCCGATAGTCCAACCAGCAGCAGCTTTCGAGTCCGAGACGTGACGATCCCCAATAGCCTTACCGATGCTCAATTTACCTCGCGGCAAGATATTCGCAAGCACATCGATCAATTGCAAAGAATCCAGGACGAGGCGGCCGGAGATCCCGCGGTTGCTGCCGACGAGTTCTTCCAACAAGGCCTGCAGCTCATCGCCAGTCGAGAGGCTCAAGCCGCATTCAATATTCATGCCGAACCCGATACGATTCGCGACGCTTACGGTCGCAATGGCTTTGGGCAGCGTGCGTTGCTGGCTCGTCGACTTGTCAAAGCTGGCGTGCCTTTCGTGACGCTTTACGACGGTGGCTGGGATCATCACGAGAATATCTTTGAAGCCTTCAACAAGAAGATGCCGGATTTCGAATCGTCGATAGCAGCCTTGGTTCAAGATCTACGGCAACAGGGAATGCTGGAACGCACACTCGTGATCGCGCTTGGCGAGTTTGGACGAACTCCGAAGGTCAACGAGCGCGGAGGTCGCGATCATTGGTCCAATGCTATGAGCGTCATGTTTGCCGGTGGCGGCACGCCTGGCGGTCAAGTCGTGGGAGCAACCGATCGACAGGGCTATGCAGCCATCGAGCGAGTCCTTTCGCCGGAGAACTTTGTTTCGACAATTTACAAAAAACTCGGCATCGACCCGAATCATATACTTTACACCCCCGAAGGCCGCCCCACTCACTTAGTCAGCGAACCGAATCCGATCGCAGAACTGATGGGCTAGTGCTTGGTCACACCGGAAAGTGTGGCATAGGCTTCCAGCGCTTCCAGCCTGTGAATTCGATGGACAAGCCAGACACAGGCTGCAGGCCTATGCCACACCAAGCTGCCATCTCAATCGAATCGGACGAATCCGCGTGCTGCACGTAGGGACTAAATACCAATGCTATTGCATCGCCATGACAAGATCACAGCAACTTGCATTTTTGCGTTCGTGTTTCTCCATAGTTCCACCACACCTTCAGTTCACGCGCAAGTTGAGCTTGAACGTTTCTTTCCGCCGACCGTCCAACGGGGTGGTGCGACGACTGTCAAAGGCGAGGGCAAGTTTCCTCAGTGGCCGGTGAAAATCGAATGCGATTTGTCTGAGCTATCCATCGCTTGTGGCGAGAAAGCGGGTGATTTTCTAGTGACTCCCACGGCAGCTGCAGTTGGAGTAGCCTGGATTCGCGTTCACGATTCGCAGACGGCTTCGTCGCTGGTCCCAATAGCGATCGAGCCAGTGCCGATTGTGCCTGAAGTGGAACCGAACGAGACGCTTGCAAAAGCCTTACTAGTGACTTGCCCTGCGACCGTCGTAGGAAAACTTGAGAAAAACGGCGATGTGGACGTATGGAAAATATCGTTGCACGCAAATGAACAACTGGTTGCATCTGTTACCGCAAATACGCTCTTGGGTTCACCGATGGATTGTGTACTGCAACTTGTTGATGCGCGCGGGCTTGTCGTCGCCCAAGCGGAGGACAATATTGGGCTCGATCCGCAGTTGCATTTCGTATCGACCAAGGACGGCGATTTCTACCTGCGTTTGTTTTCTTTTCCCGAAACACCGACTGGCTCGATCGGCTTCGCAGGGGCCTCAAATTTCGTATACGCCATGCGAGTAACCACGAACGCATTTGTGGACCACGTATTTCCGCTGCGATCCATCCCTGCGGAGAAACTGAAGCCAATGGCATTTGGTTGGAATCTTTCAAGTGACTTGGTATTGGAATTACAACCTGCGTCGCAGATCGCTCCAGCGACGATTCATGCTGCAAGTGCAATGGGCTGGCAGTGGTTACCCGAATCGCAGACTGAGGGCTGGGCATTCGGTTACGATGAACAGATCGCCAATCCTGATGTTGCCCGCGATCTGCCCCTGTTGTACTGGGGGCATATTCTTCAAGCCAAAGAGGTCGACCACATTCGCGTGCGAGTTCGCGCGGGAGCGACCTACCGGGCAGAGGTCAATTCACGTGAGTTTGGATTTAAGCTGGATTCCGTGCTGCGAGTTCTCAAAGCGGATTTGCGAACGCAAATTGCACGAAACGATGACGCAGGACAAAAGAATTTCGACGCGGCGGTTGAATTCAAGTCCGACAAGGACGAGGAGTTGATCATCGAAGTATCCGACTTAGCGGATTCTGCTAGTTTGCGGCACGCCTACGAATTGCAAGTCGCACTCCTTGAACCCAAGGTAAATCTAAGCCTTGCGGCAGATCACTTTCGCGTTTCTATCGGCAAATCGCTGGAGATTCCGGTCGCGATCGACCGCGACGCCGGTTATGCGCAACGGCTTGAGATTAGTGCGTTTGGGTTACCAGCAGGTATAGCTGTTGAGAAAATCTACTCGGAGCCGAAGGGCGATTCATCGAAAGCGGTGAAACTGAAACTCAGCGCAGCCTCCGACTCTGCGGCGTTCCAAGGTCCAGTCGAATTGTTGTTTACTCCTGTGGATGACAATCAGTTGCCAACCGCCGAGCCGCTGCCAATACGGTATTCGTTACGTCCACAAGTCTCCCTCCGACACGTTTGGCTCAGTGTGGCGACTGATTAATACACGCCATATTCTGAATGTCCTCACTTTAACTAGATTTTGAGAAATCCCGCCTAGCGAGCTGAAAAGGGTACAACTTCGCCCCGAAATCGCTCAGCGGTAAGAGCGGAGGTCAGAACGAATTGATTTTGGAAATTGAAAGCTGGGAGGCAACGCCGAGTTTTACTAAGCTTTCGGTTTTTGTTAAGCTTATAGAAAGACGAATAGCGGAAAAGCCACGAAGGTGACTCCGGCATATCGGAGCGGGAAAAAATAAGGTCAAAGCCAATGTTGAAGCGGTTGGACGACGAATTCGTTGAAGAATGCCAACAAATGGAAGGCGTTTCCGTTGAAACTCGCGACGCTGAAGCAACATGCGTCTCTCACGGTGAAATCGGCTCGATTGTTAAACAGGAAACCGCCGAGGTGGCCGATACCGAAGCCGACAATGAGGAAATTGACGAGTCTACTATCGCCGCTTGGTTCGATAATGACAAACAGGCCTTTCTCGTTAGTCTGCTGGTACATGTGTTCGTTATTTTGGTTTTAGCGACGGTGCCGTTTGTTGTCGACTCCATGCCATCGAGCGTCACGTTTGACGCGGGTGAAGTTGCCGAAGCTCAAGAAGAAGTTAATCTGATCGATCAAGTTGCGATTTCTGATGAGATGTCTCAAGAAATCGGCGCGAACGGCACTGAAGACGCTGGAATGGCACTTAGCACGGCCCCGATCCTGGCCGAGCTTTCCGAAGTGCCAGCACCCACGCCCAGCATGCCGATCATGAATACACCGTTTGGCTTGAGCGACATGCAGCAAGCGGTCGGTTTGGTGCGCAGCGATAGCGTCGTCCAGGGCATGACAGGCGTAGGTACTACGGGAACCGACGGAGCGGTCGACCGTATTACGTACGAAATACTTAAAGCCATGGAGGAACGCCCGACATTAGTCGTCTGGTTTTTCGATCAATCGGGCAGCTTGCAGCGTCGACGACAGGAAATCCGCGATCGCTTTGATCGTATCTACGAGGAACTCGGCATCGTACGCTCTGCCAAAGGCAAGGACGATGCGGCGAAGCCTGCTGGCGAAGAGCCTTTATTGACCAGCGTGATCGCGTTCGGTAACGAAGTCAGTTTGCTCACCAAGAAACCGACGGCGGACCTCGGCGAGATTCGTGACGCCATCGATTCAATCCAAATTGATCCATCGGGCGAAGAGAAAATTTTTCATTCGCTGTTCAAAGCTGTGGAAAGATACAAGTCTTTTCGCACCGGCCGAGATACTCGCAATGTATTGTTTATTGCCGTCACTGACGAACGTGGCAGCGATATCCAAGGACTCGATGATACTATTAAAGAGTGCCGCAAATACGCGATTCCAGTTTATGTAGTCGGAGTCCCAGCACCGTTCGGACGTGATATTACCTACGTAAAATACGTTGACCCCGACCCGAAGTTTGATCAGACGCCACAGTGGGCGGAGGTAGATCAGGGCCCTGAGTCGCTGATGCCGGAACGGGTGAAGGTAGGCTACAAAGAGGATTTCTATGAAGAACCGGTGATCGATTCAGGATTCGGTCCTTATGCGCTCAGCAGATTGACGTACGAGACCGGCGGCATCTACTTTACCGTCCATCCCAATCGCCAATTCAATCGTCACGTCAAAAAAGCCGAGATCGATCCATTTGCGTCGAATCTGGAATATTTTTTCGATCCCGAAATTATGGTCAAATACCGTCCGGATTATGAATCGATGGTTCAGTATCAGAAAAAGGTACTTGAGAGCCCGATTCGACAATCGCTAGTCAACGCTGCTAGGATTCGTGTCGGTTCGCTTGAAAAACCGACGACTCGCTTCGTTAAACGCGACGAAGCCTCATTGGCGAGTGCCTTGACCCTCGCCCAACAGCAAGCGGCGCGATTAGAGGATGAGTTCAAGGTGCTAGCCCAAATCTTGTTGCCGGCTGAAGCGCATCGCGACAAGGAAACGTCGCTGCGCTGGATCGCTGGCTATGATCTCGCGCTCGGTACCTTGCTCGCCCATAAGGTTCGCGCGGACGGCTACAACTCCATGCTCGCAAAAGCCAAGCGTGGCATGCCATTTGAAGACCCCAAGAAGAATACTTGGATTCTAGTTCCCGACTCCGCCATCACGGTGGGTAGTAAGTTAGAAAAAGAAGGCGCCGCAGCCGTCAAGCTGCTGAAAGAAGTCGCCGAACGCCATAAGGGGACGCCCTGGGGTTTGCTCGCCTCGCGCGAATTGGCGAATCCAGTGGGTTGGAAATGGGTCGAAGAATTTACCGACCTAAACCCACCGCCGCGCCAGGTGGCCCGCAACAATCCTGTCAATCCAACGCCGCAGCCTGGGCAGGACGATAAAGCTCGGATGCTCAAGCCGCCACCTCCGAAGCGCCCATTGCCCAAGCTATAACGTGCCCCCAGTTGCCGAGCTTTTATAAGTAGGCATACTTCCTCACGTGTGCCTTTGTACTTGGGAACGTTTGGGTCAATCTGCTCGGACCAAGCATCGATTCCGCCAGCCATGTTCTGAGCATTGGGGTAGCCGTTGGTACGCAGCCACTTGGTAACCCGCAGGCTGCGGCCGCCATGGTGACAATGAACGACGATATGCTGTCCCTCGAACTGTTTAAGTTGTTCGACCTCGTTGTCCCAGTTACTCATCGGCATCAGAATCGCGCCTTTTATATTTGCGGTGTCCCATTCGGATTGTTCGCGGCAATCGATGAGCACAATGTTATCGGCGTCAAGCAACTGCTTCACTTCGGTCGGAAAGATATCGATTGGTACTTCGGACATTTTTTTGCTTTCTAGGGAGCCAAGCGATCACACGTCAGCTTTATAGCTTTCATCATCGCGCCAGCCTTGTTAAGCGTTTCTTGGTACTCAGCCGCCGGGACACTGTCAGCGACTATTCCCGCGCCGGCTTGAACGTAGATGCGATCGTTGCAAAATACGATGGTACGCAGGGCAATGCAAGTATCCATGTTGCCCGAATAGTCCAAGTAGCCGACGGCTCCGGCATAAGGTCCCCGGCGATGGGGCTCAACTTCGTCAATTACTTGCATCGCGCGTACTTTCGGCGCTCCACTGACCGTGCCTGCGGGCAAGCAAGCCTTCATGGCATCCATGGCATTCTTGTCGTGTTGCAATTGTCCTTGCACGTTAGAGCTGATGTGCATCACGTGACTGTAGCGTTCGATGACCATCACGTCGCTTAGTTCGATCGAGCCATATTGGGCAACGCGACCGACATCGTTGCGACCCAGATCGACCAGCATCACGTGTTCGGCACGCTCTTTGGGATCAGCCAGTAATTCCTCTGCCAGATCCTGATCCTCTTTGGCGGTCCTGCCGCGCGGCCGAGTACCCGCCAGCGGCCGGACAGTCACAATGCCGTCGATCACGCGGCACATCACCTCTGGCGACGAACCGACCAAAGTGACCGCAGGAGTGCGAACGTAGAACATAAACGGGCTGGGATTTACGACTCGCAGGGTACGATAAACTTCGAACGCTTCGCACACATTTGGCAGCTCGAAGCGTTGACTGATAACGACTTGAAAAATATCTCCCGCGCGAATGTACTCGACGCACTTATTAACGGCTGTTTCGAAGGCACTCTTCGTAAAGTTGCTTCGCGGCGCGATTGTGTTCGTCGAGGCCACATCCAGTTCAGCAATCTCAGCCGACTTGGGTTGGGTTTGCAGCGCTGCCATCAAGCTATCCAGCCGCACAGTGCCGGATTGGTAAGCGGCCTCGGTAGCAGCGAATTCATCGCAATGAACGAGAGCGATTAGGAACAGTGTCTTGGTCACGTGGTCAAAAACGACTAAATTATCAAAAAACGAAAAATCGAGGTCGGGCAGTTGGCGATCATCGGCAGGCGGGTTCGGCAAATTCTCTACAAAGCGAACCACATCATAGGCAGCGTAACCGAACGCGCCCCCCGAAAGTGGCGGCAGTTCGGGGAGCACCGCGACGCGTTTACCCGTTACAGAGTTCCACAAACTGTCCAAAGGGTCAGCAACTTTGGAGACAGTTTCTTTGCCGCTCATTTCCGTCGTCAAAGTTTGCCCGAAAGCGGTCAAGCGGCCGCGCGCGCCAGTCGCAATAAAGCTGTATCGACCAACCTTTTCGCCGCCGATGACGCTCTCGAACAAGCAAGCCGCAGAGCGGCCATCGTCCAACAGCTGGAATGCCGTCACGGGCGTCAAGGTGTCGCTAAGGAACCGGCGATACATTGGGACTAAGTCGTGATCGACCGCCAATTCAGCAAACCGCTCGTACGATGGCAATGTTGTCATAGCTTGATTTTGTCTAGAGTGGCTTGGATTCAGCTGTCGAACCCTTGATTTGGTTGCTGATCGATTATTCTGCCAGCCACCCAAAATGCTGTGAAGCATTGTACCGACCGCTTCTAACCTGACAGCTGGATCGCCGAAAAAACCGCTGGGAAAGGTTATACAATGACGCAAATCGCGGATGACGGGCTTGCAACTAACGCCTGTTCTCCGGAAACTGACCAGTATATGCGTCATCGTCGACGCCGTCACAACCACCGAGTAGATGCCGTATGAAGTGCCAGCATTGCGAAAAACCTGCGACCTTTCACATTACCGAGCTTACGGACCCCAGCGGACCGGTAATCGTTCACTTGTGTGAAGAGCATGCACGCATTTACTTATCGCAAGAAAACAACGATTCTCCTAAGAACGCGTTGGCTGGAATGTTGGCGAAGCAATTGAAACTGGAGCAAACTGCTGAGAGTTTGGCGAAGCTGGATAAGAAGACTTGCCCCCATTGCGGTATTAGCTTCGCGGAATTTCGCCAAGCGGGGCGGTTGGGTTGCCCGTATGATTACGTATTCTTCCAAGCGGATCTCGAACCGCTGCTACTGAACATTCATGGGGCGAAAGTGCACCGCGGCAAGCACCCGTCGCGGCGTGGTGGTTCGCCGGACCGCCAGCACCAGTTGATTCAACAGCGGCGCGAGATGCAGGCAGCAGTCCAAAAAGAAGACTACGAACGTGCCGGCCAGATTCGCGATATCATCAAACAACTTGAAACGGAAACCGATCCCGATGCGCCGCCTGCGGCCGAGTCCGTGGAGTGAGTTCGTCGGAACCGCAATTCGCCCGAAGCAAAACACTTTTTCGAAGAATTAATGCACGTGAAACTGGAAGAACTGACGGAGAAGTGCGGCGAATGGTTGCGTGGTTCTGGTCCGCAATCGGATATCGTTATCAGCAGCCGAATTCGGTTGGCCAGAAATCTCGCCGAGTTTTCATTTGTGCGGCGGGCGGGCGATGACGAACGCGCGGGCATCTCAAAACTCGTGCGACAGAAAATTGAAACCGTGAAAGAATGGGGAAATGTGCTGTTCCTTGATGTCGACCGACTGGACGAAGTCGATCGGCAGTTTTTGGTAGAACGCCAACTGATGAGCCGCGAATTGGCAGACGCTGAAGGTTCGCGAGGCGTCGCGATCGACCTCAACGAAAAATTCAGCGTGATGGTCAACGAAGAGGATCACCTCAGAATTCAAGTCATGCGCAGTGGACTCGATATCCAATCGGCATGGGACACAATTACGCTCATCGACGACTTACTTGAGAAGAAACTGACCTACGCTTTTCAAGACACGCTTGGTTACCTGACTGCCTGCCCAACGAATGTCGGTACAGGTTTACGCGTCAGCGTGATGCTGCATTTGCCTGCCTTGGTGATTACTCGTGAGATTGAAAAAGTCTTTCGCAGCCTTCAAAAAATCAATGTCGCCGTCCGCGGCCTGTACGGTGAGGGCTCGCAGTTCATGGGTGATTTCTACCAAGTCAGCAATCAGATCACGCTGGGGCGCACGGAACAGGAATTGGTGACAACCGTTAATGAAGTTGTCCCCCGCATTATCGAGTACGAACGACGCGCACGAGAATTCTTGTTGAACGAGAGCGAGCAGGACTTGCACGACGACGTCAGCCGCGCGTTCGGCATCTTGTGTACCGCCAAGAAAATTAGCAGCGAAGAGACACTGCACTATCTCTCCAAGGTGCGTATGGGCGTTAATCTTGGCTTGATTAAGAATGTTGAGATGGGCACGATCAACAAGCTGTTCGTACATACGCAGCCTGCGCACCTGCAAAAACTGCGAGGCCAACACCTATCCGTCACCGATCGTAACATCGAACGTGCCACCTATTTGCAGCAGCACTTGGTGCCCAAGGGTTAAGCACCTGTACATAAGTAAACTAGCATAACGATCACCAGTCGACACAACCGGAGTAGCGAACATGGATATACAGGATTCACAAGATAATCGTCGATCCGACTTACAGTTTGTTGAAATCACGGAGAAAATCATCGGCTGTGCATTCGAAGTCAGCTGAGTTGGGAACCGGGTTTCTTGAATAAGTTTATGAGAAACTCCCGTGGCACAGCCTGCTGCCTGTGAACCCGTTACAACCAAACGCTAGTTATTCATTTCCTGCGTGCAACTCAATACAATAGGCCTTTTGGTTGGAAAATACACCTTCTGCGCTGTGGAGAATGATAGTGGGTACTGAGAAAAACGACGTGAAAAAACGACGAGGAACATCGCTGCCATTATTGATCGGATTCGTGATTTTGGGTGTCGTTGGCTATTTCGCTGGTCCGACGATCATGAAATGGGGGTTTTATTTGCAAGAGTCGATAATTGTTGGCGCGGGTTACAAGGGTAGCGATGTCCCGAAGGGTATTGTGCCGGACACTTCGGGTGACCCAAATGTCGGTCCAGGACCCAAAGTGTCTGGTCCTGGAGCAGGTGGACCAGGTGCGGGTACCCCCGACGCTGCGCCTGGTGATGCTGCCGATGCGCCCAACGAGCCACCTGCCGTCGCGAACTAGCACAGTCGAATCTAAAAAAAAGGCCAAGGGATAAACCCTCGGCCTTTACATCGCTAAATGTCATAGAGACTTAGTAGCTCTACGCAGCTGGTGCTGCCGGTGCTGCCGGTGCTGCCGGTGCACTTGGAGCCGCATCTGGTGTCGGCGTTGCTGGAGCAACTGGTGCAGCGGGAGCGGAAGTTGCTGGGGCTGGTGGTGCTGCTTGAGGAGCAGCACTTTCATAGATCACGCCGCTGTTCACGGTTTGGCTGCAATTGGTGCAACCGCTGGTTACCACACCTCCGCTGTAGCTAGCCGACATAACGCTACCGCCGCCGCAGCTGCTGCAGCAGCTTGACACGACCGGAGCAGTTGAGCCGCAACCGCATGATGGAGCGGGAGCTGGCGCACAGCACGTTGGAGCAGGCGAGCAACTCGAAGCCTTACCACAACCACCACTCCGGCCACCACGCAGTTTGCCGAACAGACCGGCTTGAGCGTCAGAAGCTGAAACTACGAACACTGAGCAAACAACTAGGCTTGCAACCAAAAATCGACTCATCGGAATCTCCCAAGTGAAACAGTTTTCAATGACCAGAAACGCTGGCCAAAGTCGGCTAGAACTTCTTAGCCACAACCCGCGCGCAGTGCGCGAGCTGACGGATTGCGCGATATTTAACACCAAAACGAATTGGGAATAATGCGTAATCTAGACCGTAAGATATAAGGGTGCCTTATGAGGTTGTCAACAGCCTACAAACAGACGACCAACCCTGAAAGGGCGATATTTAGCCAAGTCATCCATACGCTCGTTGCGACTCGCCAAGTGCCTGTTTTTCGTTGCCGAACGCTTGTTCCCTACAGGTTTACGCAAAGTTAGGACCCGCTAGTCGCCGAAGCTAGCATTAGGCGAGGCGTTTGTTTTAAGCTCAAGAATTGCGGAATAATGCTATGTCGCATCGAGTTTTTGCAAATAAACGCGTCCTTTTGACCGGCGCGAGCAGCGGTATTGGCTGGTATTTGGCCTCCGAATTGGTTCGGGCCGGAGCCTATGTGGTCGTGACGAGTCGCCGCGAAGATCGTCTGCAAAAATTGCGGCAGTCGTTTGGCAACCCGCGCCGCCGCTTGATCGCTGTACCTGGCGATATTTCCGATCCGGTCCATCGAAAGAATTTAGTCGATACGGCTGTGAAGGAACTCGGTGGAATCGATCTCGTATTTAACAATGCGGGAATTGGCGCTGTCGGAGCTTTCGAGGATGCGACTCAAGAGCGACTGCGACGGATTTTTGAAGTCGATTTTTTTGGCGTCACTGAACTGACACGGCTTGCGCTGCCGCACTTGCACAAGGGAGTGAATCCAGCGATTTGTATTGTCAGTTCAGTGCTCGCACATCGCGGTATGCCGCGCAAAAGCGAATATTGTGCAGCCAAATTTGCCCTTCGCGGCTGGACCGAGTCTTTGCGGTTGGAGCTAAAGCCGACGGGAATCGATGTGGTAACGATTTCTCCAAGCACGACCAGCAGCGAGTTCTTTGACTCGCTACTAGATTCCGACCCCGTAGAAAAGTCGACCAGGTTTGGCATCCAGTCGGCCGAGCGCGTCGCACATTCTATTCTCGGCGCTGTAAGAAAAGGACGCCGTGAGTTGATTTTGTCGCCGGGCGGCAAGGCGCTTGTGTGGCTCAGTCGGCTTGCTCCAGGTTTGATGGACCGCCTATTGTTACAGTATGCAGCCTAAGTCGATTCGGCTGTCACTGCCGACGCAAGGTAACCTCGCGAAGGGTGGTCCCGCGTTGAATAAGGAAAGTGACTTCGTCGGCTTGATCGATGTACTTCAGTTCGTTGCGGAGAGTGGCTTGCGATGTGATGCGAACCGAGTTGACGAACAGCACCAGATCGTCTGGGGCTAGCTTCGCAGAGATTGCGGCTGAATTGGGCTGTACAAGGTCAATGTAGGCTGGCGTTTTGGCGAGCACATCGGGAATCAAGGCGATACCAAGATCGATAAGCGAAATAGGGCGGTCGGCGGTTTTTCGAGACTCTGCGGTCCTAAGGATTGATTTTCCCGCCAGAATACGTGCCGTGGAATCGTGGATCTGCTGAATCGGGATCGCGTAGTTGAGCCAAGTATTGGCGCGCACATCGCGAAGTTCCTTACCGAGCATTCCCAGAAGGTGGCCTTGCATATCCGTCAGCGCACCGCCTGCGGCACCTGGATTATTGGTCATCGCATCAATGACGTAAATCGGACCCTGGTAAACGGATTCAAATGTACCCCGTCGCGCGTCGAGCTGGGTCGTGGCCATAATGACTCCCTTCTGAAGACTCGACATCTCATTGCCAGTGGCGATTCCAAATAGGTTGCTAAAAGCCAGCACTCGATCGCCAGCCTGCGGCGGGTCGGCCTTCGCGATTGTCGTCTGCGTGATATCAAAAAAATTTCCGGTCGGTTTGTCAGTAGACAACACAGCGATTTCGAGATTCGGATCGACACCAACTACTTTGGCTTCCATCCGCTTGCCGTCGCTGGTGACTGCGATCACCGTATCCAGATCCAGCACGGTACTCCACACGGTGAGAATATTACCGGTTTCGCTAATGAAGAAACCGCTTTGGTAAGCGTCCAATCCAGCAACTCCGCCAGCACCGTACAACTTGACGGTCTTCAATTCGGTCGCAACGGCCGTTTGATTGACTGAACCAAGAGTTAGCGTTTTGGTATCAGCGGCGCGGCAAGTGGCTGCAGAAAGAACTGATGCGATACAAATTATCAGACTTCGTCGATTCATCATGGCTTGGCCTCCTCAGCCATGAAAGAAATTGATTCAATTTCCATCAAGATTGTCGGTTCGGTTCCGTATTGCAGTCGAATACGGCCTGGCAGCGTGCGTTTATCTTTTTCGCGATAGTGATCGAAGTAGACCTCGACCGGATCTTCGCTGGCATCACCAAACACTTCGATGCACCGGATTTCTCCTGAATCTTGAGGGAAATTGAAACGAGCCACAGTATCGTACCAAGCTGACTGAAGTACGTCGTGAAGCGGCTGCTCGGCTAACACCATGCTGTTAGAAGCATAAATTGGCGCAGTGCCCATGTAGATTGTTTCGCCGATTTGCTTGGGACCGACTTGCAGCAGTTGTTGCCAAGCGCGAAGCGCAACCAGCAATCCACCTTCCCGCCGTTTGGATATTGCATCCGACATCGCTTCCGCAAATGAGATTTCGATCGTGCGTGAACCCAGCAAGATCTTCGCACCTAATGAGTCAATCTGAATTCTCACCGGAGTGTCTTCACCCGCAAGTTTCCCATTCAGAACCCAGCGGCGATCGACCTTGGAAAAGTCACCGAGAGCTTGTGCGCGCTGCCAAACTGCGTCTCGATTTTGTTCATTGAAATAGTAATTTGCAAAACCCGGACGCTTCGCCAGCAGCGACTTAACGAGGGCCTTATCGGGTTCGCCCGCCAACGCAGGGCGGTCGGCTTCGGCGGATTTTGTTTCGTCTGGCGGGGACGCATCCGGTTGTTTTTTTTCCGGTTCAGCCGGTTTTGGTGCGTCTTTCCCAAGTTCGGCGCTCACCAATTCAATCAGCTGCTGTTCGGTGTGAACCCCCGCTAGTCGCACAAGCGTCGACTGAGTGACACCACCTCTCCGGTAACTGATCGGAACTCGCCAATCCTTCGGCATGGTTCCGAGAATATTCTTGAAATGGTTGGTGGTATGAACTGGGCGATCCGCGAAAGTCAGCACTTCGTCCCCATAACGAAGTCCACGACGATACGCGTCGCTCGAATTGAGAATATTGCTGATGAGGACTTTTCCAGTATCGTCCGTCGATACTGTGGCAGCCATCGTCGCGTGGTCAACCAACCGACCGCTGCGGAGCATCCCCAAAAATTGCCGGATTTGGTTGGCACTGATGGCATAGCCGACTCCAACATTCACGCGGCCACGCTTTTCAAACGAGCAACGACCATTAATGCCAATCACTTCACTGGCAAAGTTAAAAAGTGGTCCGCCGGAGTTGCCCGGGTTAATCGCAGCGTCGGTTTGAATACAGTCGGCGTATTCCAGCAGTGTACCAGCCGGGTATTGATAACGATTCACACCACTGACAATGCCGAGCGTCACAGTCGGCTGCAGATTGCTCGCAAGCACAAATGGATTACCGGCCGCAAATACCCACTGTCCCACCCGCACAGTCTCGCTGTCAGCCAGCGGCGCAATAGGAAAATCGCTGCGGCCCAGAAGCTTGATTAGCGAAACGTCGCCTGTCGCATCTACCCCCACAATCACTGCGTCGTACACTCTGCCGTCGTTCAATCCGCAACGCATATGATCGCCGCACGCGCTCGATACGTGATAATTGGTGAGTGCGTAACCGTCGCGAGTGATCAGAACTCCGCTGCCCCCACCGCCCCCATCCAAGCCAAAGATGGCCACAGTTGCCTCAGCTGCTTTTTGCATCGCCTTGATCCGCTGCTGTTGTGCCGCGAGGACGTTAGCGTCGACCGCCTTCGCGGACGCTTGGAGCCCCGCTGGCTGAACAGCCGCAACCTGGACGTAATCTTCAGCTAGGGATTGCGTCGCACAAGCGATCAAAGCGAGCCTGAAAAGGACTCCGAAGTTTGAACAAGCATCAAGCATTAAAGTGTCCGTCCCCACCGCCATGCGGGAAAAGAAGAATTGCGTCTAAGTCTCAGTCCCGGCTAATTCCATTCTAGCCTCTCCTAGCGGCTAGCGTTATAGCGCTCCCGGCAGGTGACTTTTTAGTTTGCTCCTTGATGTGGGGTTGCTTCGCAACTCTTGACCGCGTCGCGGAGCGACTCGGCCACAAAAAAGTCGAACAGGCAATTTCAGCGTTTTTGTTGAGCTGACCGAAGCGCGATTGGGCTCGAAGAAATTCGCAGTAGGAAAGAAGATGTTTTTTGGGCAGCGTCAAATCGCTGCTTAATTGGTGGGCTAGGTTGCTCATTTTCGACGCAATCGGGAACTGGCTCGTAATCGAAGGTACGATCCAAACGCAGCAACTTTAGCACTTCGCAAACCGTGGGCTGGACATTGATCAGCAGTAGCCGACGCTCGGTCATGCGCAATCGCAAATTGATGCGAATCAGTTCATTCACGAAATGGCTGGAAATTCTACGCGTTTCAACCAAGTCGAGCACAACGTCATGCTGCAACGGATCGCAGATTTGGCGCTCTAACTCTAGAAGCATATCTGAAACGCACTCTTGTAGCTCAACCATCGCACTCACCATTTCGTTTAGACTATTTTGCTCACGCGAGTTGTTGTGGGAAAAGCAAAGTGCGTGCCAGCATCAGTTTCGCCCATTTCCTTGATTCGAGGGAGTAATCGGGAGGGAGCGGCAAGCGAGGCTCCCGCGGAGCTGTATTTGGCAGCCCCAAAAGCTCGGCAGGAGCCGCTGAGCATCTTGTTGCGAACAGGCGCTCTTTACTTGCCCGAGACGTTGATCCTCACACAGGACGCTGGTTCGGCGAGGAGTGTCGGAAATCCTGCGACCAATTCCCTTCAAACATGTGCCAGTTCCTATAATGGATAGTTCAGATTTAAAATGGACTTGTCTGAGTAGAGCGAAACTCTTTGATTAAACCCACGATGATGAATGCATTGATTTTCTGCCAATTTCCCCATCCCTACCGCGACGTCAAAGCTGTGCTGGCGACGCTAGTTTGTTGCGGGCTGTTGACAACTTGTGTGGATTGCGCAGCGATTTTGGCTCAGCCTGGCGACTCGGAACGGCAAGCTTACTTGGTCGAAGTCCCGCTGCCGCTGGTCGGTACTCGCGGCGAAAGCGTTCGGCGGCAGATCAGTCAGATCGCGCAAGCGGCGGCCAAGGCGAAGGAGCGACCGATCGTCGTTTTAGCCTTTCGAGCCACAGCGAGTACTGGCGCAACAGCCGCCGATGATTCTGCGTTTGGCTTGCAATCCCGAGGCAGCGAATTTGGGAGTTGCTTGGAATTGGCGCGAACGCTCACGAGTGCAGAAGCGTCGCGAGTTAGATTGGTGGCCTATCTGCCCAACTCGGTCGAAGGGCATGCTGTGCTACCGGTCCTTGCGTGCGAAGAAATTGTTTCTGCAGCATCGGCCGAATTGGGGCGCGCGGCAGTGGATGACGCCAACATTGGGGATGGAGTCACCGGGTTTTATCGCGAAATTGTGAATCGGCGTCGCACGTTGCCAGTAGCGGTAGTCATGTCCATGCTGCGAGCGGATATCGAAGTTTACAAAGTCAACACGGTCGACAACGAATTATTGACCGTCGATCAAAAGGAGCTATCCGAGTTGCGGATCAATGGCAGAGTAGGTAAAGAAGTCACGCTGTGGCCTGGCGGCTCGCAGGCAAGTTACACTGGCCAAACGATGCGAGTTCAGGGATGGATTACGCGGACAGTCAGTGAAGCCGGCGAGTTGAAGGCCGCGCTTGGTATCGCTGGTACGTTGCGAAAAGCAAGGCAACTGCCAGACGAGTGGCGGCCCGTGCAATTGACGATTTCCAGTCGCTTGACCAGCTCGCGCGTCAATCAGATCATTCGAAGTATTGGCGAGCACCTGCGGAATGACAACGTCAACTTGTTGGTGTTGCGGATGGAAACCAGCGAAGCAAGCTTTCAGGAAGCGTCTCGCTTGGCAGGTTATCTGGCGGATCTTGACAGTTCCACGTTTTTTACCGTCGGCCTGATCTCCGGCGAAATCCTCGGTTCTGCCGCGCTTGTGCCGTTGGCCTGTGATGAAGCCGTGTGGCTGTCAGGCGCTTCGATCGCGCCCGAAGATCGAAGTGGATTGTCCACCTCATTGTCATCACGGGCGGTGCAATTGGTACTCACAAATCTAGAGTCGCAAACGAATCGGCCCGCTGCGCTGTTATCGGCTCTGATCGATCGCGAAGTAGTCGTCAAGGAGTACATCGAACAAGATTCGGGGCGGCGTGCAGTTTATGCTGATTGGCAATTGGCGGAATTACCCAATGCAAAGCGATGGCTTGCGAAGGAAGCAGTGGCGGGCGGTGAAGCGATTCCACAAGCGGTCGCGCTCAAATACGGCTTGATCGATTCGACGGCTGAAAATGTCACGCTAGCACTCAATCGACTGGGCATGGAAGATGTCCCCGCTGAGCTGAAAATGCCGTGGTTGGACGCTGGAATTCAACGCATTTTGGCACAAGGTTGGTTGCCTCGCGTGCTGCTGATGTTGGGGTTCTTCGCCTTGATGGCCGAGCTTGGTTCGCCGGGAGTTGGCGTGGGCGGTTTCACCGCTGCGTTATGTTTCTTGGGATTCTTTTGGATCGAAGGTTTAAACGGCAATGTCGAATGGCTGGAGGTGCTGCTATTCGTCGCTGGACTTATAGCGTTGGCAATTGAGTTGTTCGTGCTGCCAGGTTTTGGACTGTTCGGTATCGGGGGGCTGCTCATGTTGCTCGTGTCGATAGTGCTTGCCAGTCAGACTTTCGTCTGGCCAACAACATCAGCTCAACTTGAAGAGTTCTCCATCAATCTGTTTTGGGTCGCGTGCCTGGCGCTCGGCGGCATGATCGGTATCCTGGTTATGCATAAGCAATTGGAGCGATTGCCCATGTTGCGATGGATGACATTGCAGCCCGCCGGAGCGTTCGACTTAGATGAACTTGCGGCTCGTGAGTCGCTGGTGCACTGGGAGCATTTGCTCGGCCAAGAAGGCATCACCACAACCCGCTTGAATCCGTCAGGCAAGGCTCAGTTTGGTCGCGATATTGTTGCCGTGGTCGGCTCGGGTCGAATGATTGACGAAGGCGTTCCAGTGCGCGTAGTCGAAGTTCGCGGCAACGTAGTAATTGTCGAAATGGAGGATGACCTAGTGGGGTAAGCTTCCAGATTGCCATCCATGACTCACCCTAGTGTTGTGTCCAATTTAAGAATTAGAATCTTCGGATAAGGGTGGCACAGGTGGCTCGCCCCTGAGTCTTCGCAGAGCATGCGTGAAGGTGACTCACTTCGCCTTCACGGTCGCTTGCACAATGAGCTGCTTCATTTCCGCAACGGCGTCACGCAAGCCCACGAAGACCGCCCTAGCCACGATGCTGTGCCCAATATTCAATTCTAGCATTTCAGGAATGGAGGCGATGGGTTGCACATTGACGTAATTTAGACCATGACCAGCGTGCAGCTTCATCCCCAGCTCAACCACTCGCCGACTAGCTACCTGCAAACGCTTTAACTCATAGAGCCGCTGTTCTCCTTTGGCCAGCGCGTAGGAACCGGTATGCAGTTCAACCGCCGCGACACCTAACTCAGCTGACTTTTCTACCTGCCCCAAATCCGGATCGATAAACAGACTGACCGGAATATGAACTCCATGCAGAGTCTCGACGGCCCGCAGCACACGATCCGGATCGCCCACAACATCCAATCCACCTTCCGTGGTCACCTCTTCACGTCGCTCGGGTACCAGAGTCGCTTGGTCGGGCCTCACTTCACACGCGATATGCACAATCTCTAACTCGCAGGACAACTCTAGATTTAATCCAACTGGAACCGTCTCGCGTAACAGTCGAACATCGCGATCCTGAATATGCCGACGGTCCTCACGCAAATGAATCGTGATTACATTCGCTCCGCCCAACAGCGCAAATGCGGCCGCATGCACCGGATCGGGCTCAAAAGTCCTTCGCGCTTGGCGAATCGTAGCAACGTGGTCAATATTGACGCCCAAGTGCGCCATTTTTATTCTCGGAGTAGAAACGATGAAGTGAGTAACATCCTAAGCTGCAGCGGTGGCCGTTGAGTGTACCACCAGCCACGGCGACTGTCATTACCGGCAAATTTAACCAATATTGAGCGCCGCGTCGATTTGCTGCGCCACCGTCTTCAATCGATCGCCGTCACCGCCGCCAACCTCTGCCGCCACCCAACCATAAAAACCGATATCGTCGAGAGCCTTGCGAACATCGGCCCACGGGATGTCGTCTTTCGTTATATCAGCCCATTTGTCACTGGCTCGCGCGAAGCCCTTGATGTCCAGTTTGACAACACGATGCCCCAAAGTGCGAATCCATTCGGCTGGATTGCCATACTTCCAGTGATTGCCGATATCGAACTGCATACCGACCCAAGGCGATCGAAATTCGTCGACGTACTTTACAAATTTGTCCGCCGATTGATTGTTGGGTCCATCGTGCTCGTACAAGAATTGATTCCAGACGTTTTCGATCGCGATTGTCATCCCCAATTCAGCCGCCAGTGGCAGCGCTTGGCGAATGTTCTCGATCGAACGTGGCCAAATCTCGGCTTCGGGTCCATCTTCGCCTTTGCCGACGACGAGCAAAACCGTATGACCGCCAACCGCGTGCGTTTGCGTAAGCGCTGTCTTTAAGTCTTCGAGTGCCTTCGCGCGCACAGCCGAATCGGGACTGGTATGACGCACACCCCAGTGCGTCGAGCATACCGAACCATCGACAACCAATCCGGTTGCTGCCATCGCCTTCTTGGTCCCTTCCACATCGATGCCGGGACTGTCCAATTCGATTCCTTCGTATCCGGCCGTTTTGACGGCCGCGAACTTGGCGGTCAAATCGCCTGGAACATTGACCATCCCAACTTTCAACGTCTTCAACAATCGACGAGGCTTCGACGCATGTTTAATCTCGGCCGCCTGGGATCGCCCCGCGATCGGAGACGCTAGTGCCAGTGCTGTAGTGGTGGCTATGAAACCACGCCGCGTCCAAGTTGGCTCGAATTTTTTTGCGTTTTCCGTTGGAGGAGTTGATTTAGGATGCATGCTGTAATCCGTGAATTTCGAAAGGAAGCCTGGGAGACATTACAAAGCCCTCGAGGGCACCGCCTCATTATCCAGCGACAAAGTGTCATGGACTACAAGAATGCACCCCTGTTTAAGCATCCAATTTTACACTAGCTGGGACCAGTCTACCCAAGCTCGGCGACATTCACCCACAAATTGAGATATGCTACCGCGACCTAATTCACAGTCTGGTGGGACGGCGAGTTTCGCACCAAGCCGAATTCGCAACTGCTTGGATGCTTTACGTTCCCTGGAAAAACCTGATGCAAAGTGAAACTCCCAACATTCATCCGACTTCCGGGGAGTCTCCGCCCGATTTGTCTCAAGTAAATGTTTCGCCCGAACCATAGCACATGCCTTTGCACGGCGGGTTTCCGATCGTGGGAATCGGAGCATCCGCAGGGAGCTCGCCGGCCACACGCAGGCTGGAAGCCAATGCCACAGAGAAGCTCGCTAAGAGGCGAGTTATGCGAGCCTCGCAGGGCGTGGTTAATAGTCCAGAATCGCTCTGAGAATTTGCGTAGGGAGTGCTCGCTTTGAGTCGGGATAGGTTTTAACGGCGGGCCAAAATATCGTCAAAATCGGTTAAGTGATAACCGATGCCGACGTAGTCGAGCACTTTGCAGAGGCCTCGGAGGGCTACACCGAAACCATCGGGGCCGGAGAAGCCACCGAATTGACCACCACCTTTAACGTGCGGTTCGAGGTCGAAGATGACGCCGGGTGCTCCGCGACGCTTCATCTTGGCATCGATGCGAGGCAGGTCGTGGCTCAAGTCCCGAAGAATGGCTTCATGACCTGTGTCACCTAAATCGGCGGGGACAAAATTTTTCAAGGCTGCTTCGTCGACGTGTTCCAGTCGCTGTGCAGCGGAAGGATGACGATAATCTTTAATGTGAATCCAACCGAGTCCGGCCTTCATCGCGAGGTACTCTGCAAAAACTTCGTCTGGGGTCATCCCTTGGCAGACCAAATTCGCACCATCGAAAATCAGAACCATCGCCTCGCTGTTGACTTTGCGATGGATCTCAGAGAGCAACTTGCCGGTCTGGCCCACGAG
>JAYVHC010000248.1:0-12144 GCA_043771575.1 Planctomycetia bacterium | reverse complement strand
GTGCGACGTAGCCTATGGACTCTGATTTGTCTTCTCATAGATTTCCCAACAACTTCATTGGATACCTGCGCGTTTCCGTAGTCGATACCGGCATCGGCGTTGACAATTGCAACGTATTCAGGAGATCAAAAACTTTCCACCATTACGCACTGAAGGAGTTAAAGCATGTTTTCGAATCCGTCTCGTGAACAGGCATCAATCGAATCTCTGGATAGCGGATGACATAGCAGGCCTTTTTAGTTAAGCGTGTTGACCATCAAGTATTCGAAGCTATGGCACCCTTAAGTTGCGACAGAAAAATAGCGAAACCTCCCAAAAAACAGCTTGCCACGATAGCTAAATGCCATCAACGATTTCATTGGAATTTACAGCTCGCCAGGAATCGCTGGCTTTAGGGTAGCTTTCAAATTCTTTTTCAGTCGCTAAATCATCTTGATTTTACTGTTTCATAAACGCTTTTTTGGAGTTTGGTATGTCTAGTATCAATGAACAAGCAGCAACTGGCTCGAGTGATGGAAGTGAATTCGTAGACCCACCCGAGGTGGAAAATAATGTGGGAGCGCCGACATCAGGCTTTACACCTCCGGACAGTGGTCAACCTTCGGGTAGTGCAACTGCCTCGAATGCACAGGCTGTGGCGCAAATCAGAGATCAAATTACTCAACAATTGGCTCAGGCCGCTTCCGCTAACGCATGCTCAGTCGCAGAGGCAGCGAATATTTATAGCCCAGGTATAGTAGGCGTGGGTATTTCCAGTAGCCTGCCTGGATTAGACCGTCTCATAGTTTTCGTTGAAAGCGCAGGAAGCCAAGACGAAGTGCGACGCGAAATCGTGGACAGCATGGGAGTTCAAGCCGCATCGAGCGACGACTTACCCATCGAAATCGTGGTTACTGGCGTAATTGATGCCTATAGTTCTAACCGGTCGAGATTCCGTCCTGCGCCAGCTGGTGTTTCCGTAGGTCATTTCAGAATTACCGCCGGCACCATCGGTGGTTGGGCAAAAGGTGAGGGAGCTCGCGCAAATCGCCTGCTCATGGTGTCGAATAACCATGTGCTTGCTAACTCAAATAATTCTGTGTTTGGTGATAACATTTTACAACCTGGACAGGCAGATGGTGGTCAAAACCCTGCTGATCGCGTTGCAATTTTAGAACGCTTTGTGCCGATTAACTTCAGTGGCGGTAACAACTTTGTTGACTGTGCAACAGGGTGGTGCTGGCCCAATCTTGTGCGACGAAGCCATGTGTATCATGGTGGCACCGCAGTTCCTAAGTTTTACAAAGTGGGAAGTGGCATTGTGGCCCCACAAGTCAACATGATCGTTGGTAAGTCGGGCAGAACCACTGATTTGACCCAAGGTCGCATTAGTGCCACGGGTGTAGCAATAAATGTCAATTATGGGGCCGCAGGAGTTGCTCATTTCGTGGATCAATTCTCGGTCGTTTCCGTTAACGCGAACCCCTTCTCAGCGGGTGGTGATTCGGGTTCGTTTGTTTGGCAATGGGTGAATGGATTGCCTGTGGTCGGACTTCTTTTCGCTGGAGGTGGCGGGACGACGTTCTGCAATCGGATTTCGCGGGTCGTCACGGCACTCGACATTGCGCTGTTGCCGGATTTGTAAGCGCTGTTGTCGGATTGGCAGATTTGTAATAAATCGAATTTTAGGTTTAACCAATAACCATTAATTCGAAGACGGCGGCAGCTGGTTCCACAATCAGTTGTTGCCGTTTTCTTTTTCCTTTGCTCTATTGCTTTAGACATGAGACGGCATAAAATGATCCCAGAGGAGCGTGGTGTAGTTTGGAAGTTAGTTTAAGACACGGCCATTTTTTGGAGGCAAATTCCATGAGTGAGAATGCAGCAATGTCGTATAATCCGCACCACGAAATAGCAGAACTAAGCCCGTTTCAAACAGCGGTGAATGATGTTCAGAAACAGTATGCCAGCTCCGAAGGATTTGAGGGCTTTGGAAAAGGAAAAACTACTGATGGGCAGGATGCGATCATAGTTTTTGTGCGAGATAACGAAGCACTTTCTAAATTAGCATCGAACGTAGGCGGTTTTCCAGTGATTGGACAAATTACCGGAGAAGTTAAGATATTACCAGTTGTCGAAGTCGCAGTGCCTGCTGAATCAGTCGATCCTACTGGGTGATGCCACGGAGTTGACGGTGTTACTGCGTGACGCCGTCAGCGATGAGGATCAACAGTCACTCGACAAGCGTTACAAGAATCGCCACAGGGAACTTAAAGCCCAGCGCTCAACATCGCCTGCAGCCGCATCGCACTGCGCAAGATCCCAGAAGTTGCTAAGTAAACTTGCAAAAACCCCAGCCGTATTGGCAGGGGCTTGGTAGTTTAGGACTTCCAGAGGGTTCAAAAGCTTAAAGCATCTTGGCAATCAAGGCACACAGATCCGCTGTGCGGCAGCTATAGCCCCATTCGTTGTCGTACCAGCTGACCACTTTGGCGAGCTTGCCTTTATTGCCGAGGACTTGGGTAAAGTCCGCTGCGAAAATCGAACTATGCGGATCGTCGATGATGTCCGAGCTGACGATTGGGTCTTCGGTATAGCACAGAATGCCTTTAAGAGCACCTTCAGCAGCAGCTTTCATGGCCGCGTTGATGTCATCCTTGGTTGCATCTTTGCCAAGGTTCACCGTGAGGTCAACCACGCTGCCGGTAGCCACCGGAACACGCATGGCGATACCGGTCAGTTTGCCTTTCAATTGCGGAATCACCAAGCCTACGGCCGATGCGGCACCGGTCGATGTGGGGATGATGTTCTGAGCGGCTCCTCGAGCGCGATACGGATCGGCGTGCGGCAAGTCCTGAACCTGTTGATCATTCGTGTAGGCGTGAACGGTAGTCATCAAACCGGATTCAATGCCGAATGTTTCATGCAGCACTTTGGCCACGGGAGCCAAGCAGTTGGTCGTGCAGCTTGCGTTTGAAATACACTTCATTTCTTTGGTCAGTTTGTCATCATTGACACCGATCACGCAGGTCAAGTCAGCGCCATCCTTGGCAGGCGCGCTGAGGACGACTTTCTTCGCGCCGGCTTCGATGTGAGTGTCGTAGCCTGGTTTGCCGTTGGCGGCACGACCAGTGAAAATACCTGTGCTTTCGATAACAATATCGACTTTGTTCGCTGCCCAAGGCAATTTGGTTGGATCGCGTTCGGCGATGGCCAGGATTTCTTTGCCGTCAACGATCAGGTGAGTGTCGGTTGCTTTGACGGTACCGTTGTAGCGACCATGCGAGCTGTCATACTTCAGCAATGTTGCCAGCATTTGGTTAGCAGTGAGGTCGTTGATGGCCACGACTTCGAATTCGTTGGGGCGTGCCATGAGGTTGCGGAAAGTCAAACGACCGATACGGCCAAAGCCATTGATTGCGACACGAACTACCACGATTGAGACTCCGGAGTTTAGGGTTCGCTTCTCCTCACCCTGCCGCAACAATCGCTGAATTGGCTGGGGATTGCGGAAACTGCTTCCGCCTGTCATGCATTTGTTTCAGAGAAAAGCAGGGCGGGATTATACTTTTGATCCAATAAAGCAGCAACGACCAGCAATCTACAGAATTGATTGGCGTTGATACCGCCTCAGTCGTTATTCAACGGCAGAGCCTGCCGCTTTACATACGAACTAACTCGAGAGTATCGCGAAAACTTGTCCATTTCTCCAAAACGAACTCGTCCCGCTTGGCAACTTCCACCCGGAATTAGTCGAGGTACTTGGGATTATTTTCATACGCCTTTGATCGCGGACGATTACGACCGTTACTTCCATGATCATCCGCTACTCAAATTAGATATCGAAATCGTTCGTCGCATGCTGCCGAAAGTGCCGCAAAAGCGATTTACGATTGCCGATTTTGGATGCGGGACGGCTCGAGTGGCGCGGGCGCTTATGCCGCTGGGGCATCGCGTGCTGAATGTGGACCTCAGTCGACATATGTTGCGTCAAGCTTCGCAGCAGGACACTGCCAATGAACAACTTAGCAGTTGTGTACAAGCGAATTTGGTGCAGCTCGATTGGTTGCGTGACTGCGTGCTCGACATGGCGGTGTGCTTGTTCAGCAGCATTGGCATGATTCGCGGTCGCGAGCATCGCCAACAGTTCTTGTCACACGTCTGTCGCAGCCTGCGGCCAGACGCACCGTTGATCTTGCACGTACACAATCGCTTGCGCAGCCTGCTCGATCCGGGCGGTCCGGCTTGGTTACTGAAAACGTGGCTTAGTAGCTGGACGAACCGCGATTGGGAGTATGGTGACCGCGTCTATGCCTACCGGGGATTGCCTTCGATGTTCTTGCACATTTATAGTCGCCGCGAATTGGTCAACGATCTTAAGAAGGCGGGTTTCACCAAGCTACAGATTCTGCCAATCAATAGCACCGCCGACAATTTATTGCCGCCAGCCACACGTTTTACCAACGTACGAGCGGGAGGGTTCATTGCCATCGCACGACGCTAGTGTTTCATCCACTTTAATTTTTAGGGTGGCACGCTACGCCGTTAACCCTTGTGAATTATCGGCATCCATTCCAAAGATTCCGATTACCTACGCAATACCCCCAACGCTAAGCAATACCAATCGCGCTGAAATGGACTAAACTGTTACTTTTACTAGCTTGGTCTATGTTTGGCTTTGATTTTCCTGGGTTGGTTGGCCGCGTTCTCGGCGTGGAAGACTCGGATCGACCGAAACACTTCGGGCTCGTGAGTCGCTTGCATCAAGCCTGCCAATTCCCCTCGCGGATCAAAGACCGCACAACGCGGTCGCCCGATTTCTTGTTCAAGCATCAGCGGCACTCCGTTACGCAAATCGATGGTTTGCTCTTCGTTGAGCGTGACAGCGTGCCAGTCATGAACCAGTCGCTGCGCCGGATGCAAATGCCGTGCAATTTCGATGCGGTTGTACAATTCGCGAGCCACGACACAATCGCTGAGTACAAACGGACCCACCCGTGTGCGTGTCAGCTCCGTCATGATCGCTGCGGTTCCCAAACCTTCAGCCACATCGCGTCCAATAGCGCGCACGTACGTACCGCTGCCGCAGTCGATTTTCAGCTTGAGAAATGGATAGCCGTATTCGACCAGCTCCAGTTGGAAGATATCCACTTCACGCGGTGCGAGATCAAAGCTGACTCCTGCGCGAGCCATTTTATATGCGCGTCGACCGTCAATCACCAGCGCGGAAAAGTTCGGCGGAACCTGCTGCACACGTCCTTGCCATTTGAAGAGTTCAGCGCGAACCTGCTGCTCGGTTGGTACCACTTCGATGGCGGTATCGAAGTTTGCGACCTGGCCGGTGACGTCAAGCGTATCGCTGGTTTTACCTAACTCAAATGTCGCGGCATAGCTCTTAGGCAGTTCGTGCGAAAACTCGACTAAGCGAGTCGCATGGCCGACCGCCATCAGCAGTACGCCGGTGGCCATCGGGTCCTACGTCCCAGTGTGCACGACTTTCTCCTGCCCCACCAAGCGTTGGATCCGGTCGACGACAACTCGGCTGGAACAACCTGCCGGTTTGTTGATGGGCAATACTCCGAACAGAGGCATCCAGTTCAACTCTCACAATAAACGATAACTACTTAGTGAATAAACATCTCTGGCAGAGCGCCACAGTATAGAAGATGCTTGCAAAGGACACTGTCAACGAGAGGGAAATCGAAATCCTTCAGTCGGTCAAAGGAGTTGGAGCGGTGACGATTTCGACTTTGATTGCTGAGTTGCCCGAACTGGGAAAACTCAATCGAGGATGAGGTAGCCTATTAGAACCAAAAGAGGAGCACAAACAAGATGAGTTTCCAGAGCTATGCCTAGAAAAATCCCGGGGTTTGGGGCTGGCCCCAAGGAGCACTGGCTTCGACCGACTCAAAACGGAAATCGCAAATTTTAATTTTTGCGATTCAGCTCTTGACAAAAATCAAGACCGTCGCTGACTGGTCCTAATATTGGATTTCGCGGCATGGATTAATTCCTCCGCGAGTACCGTTGCCATAAGCGGCAGGTCCTCGTGGCCGCTGGCTGACGGTTAAAGTTAAACGATTGCGTATTCGCTTGTCAACGAAATTGCTTGACTTTTAAAATCAGATGTTGTGCAGTACCCAATGGACGGGTGGATTGCGTGCGAGTCGTTCCTGCCGGGTGCGACCATTGCTTGCGGCATGCACAATAGGGATTGTCTTTGGGGTTGGCGCGATCCTAGCCGCCACTGGATTCAAATCAATGTAAGCGCAGACCGCCATAGGGCTTGCGTAAAGTCTGCTGCTCGGGCGGAATCGTGAAAGTATAAAGGGTCAGGAGCGTACCTGACAGTGATTTTTTCTAAGGTAATACTTCGATCGTTTGCTGCTGTCTCCGAATTCTTAGACCGCACTCGGCGGCGATTTGTTGAAGAATCCCGTCAGTGGTTTTCGCTTCTGCAACGCCGAAGGTCACGATCGCTTGCCTCTTGCTCTGCGGAATATCTTGGGACCATTCGACCTGCATGTTCAGGTGTTTGGCAAGGTCACCAATAACGCGTTCAAGCGGTGCGCGAAACTCAGGAATAGTGAACTTTGGTTCTATATTTCGAGCCGTCGAAATCCGAACTGCAAGTAGCCGCAGATGAAATTCCGTTGGTCCGGTCACGGTTGAGATCTTTCCGCGCGTCTGCACTGTGGCGTTTGGGAAATCTCGGCGAGCCGCCGCTAATCGTCCAATTTGCAGTTCTTTATCGGAATAGTCCGCCTTCCAGATTGTCTCGAGCACGAGGGGACTGGCCTTGAATTGACCGTCGCTTTTACATTCAATTTGCAGATCGAATCCAGCGTGCAGCAACGTTAGTTGGGTCGCGAGCGTGGATGAAGGCAGCTCTCCGGCATGCATCAAATCGTGTGGTAGTTCGGAGATAACACTTACTGACCAGCGCTTTTGAATGCTATCTAATAGCTCAGCAGGGGTTGTAAGTTCTTCCCAGCTTAACGTGCGCAACTCGACGCGCTCGCCGTTCGGAATCGCTTTGCGCTGGGTCATAATCTCATTGTGCAAACGAACTGCGGCTCGCTGTACATTATCCACTCGTTCAATGGGGCCGATATAGACAACGTTTTCGATCAGACGTGCATCGGCGCCGCCAGCTTTGGCGATGGCCACCAGGCGGCCGAGGGTGGTTTTGGATTCAGGCGGTTCCTTTGCCCCCACCCCGACGATCGATACTAGCCGACTGATATCTACGCGGCGATCGATCCAGATAGCAACGTGACACAGCTCTGCGAATTTTCTAAGGCACTCGCCAAGTGGTCGTTTTTCAAATGTGGCTAGTCCAGGCGAATTGAGGACCGCCAGCGATTGGCGACAGCTAGGGAGATTGAGAAGATTGAACTCGACTTCGAGTGGCTGCTGGGCCAACAGGGGTGGCGTTTGCACCAGGGCGAGGTAGCACAGCAGCTGTAACGAAAGTGTCCAATCAAAGGCCCAGCGATTTTTAAGGTAAAAAGGTCGCAGCATGGGCATACCTTTAGATAAACGAGGCTGACTAGGAGTTTCAGTTTGGGCTGATTGCGAAGGTTTTAACGAAACACAGCTGCCTGTCGGCCAAAGTGCATGCAATCGCACGAGAACCTTAAGAATCAAAGTAATTGCCGCGAGCCATTGTGTGATTATACTGGACCCGTGCGATTCACTCGCAATTCAGCAAGATTATACCACGAGAAAAACTAGCGAAGGGTCCTACGGTGGAAGAGCGAGCGACTCGCCATTCATTACTCCTCCGATTTTATCATCGCTACTTGAGTGATTCCGATACGGCACGCTTCATTGCGTCAGTGTCCGGTCGTTACTCTCAAGCTACCTTAGAGCGATTGGCGCAATCGGGCGAAATTTATGCGCGACGTGCTTCAGCGCTAGCATTGGGTTTAGTCGGTGATGGACGAAGCAATGTAGTGCTTGGACCATTGCTGCGTAGTGCGGATCGCAAATTGCGTTTGGTTGTTGACGATGCGCTGCGATCGATTTGGTTGCGCGAGGGCTCGATACAAGATCGTCAATTGCTCGAACGCATTGTGCGTTTGAATGAATGCGGGGAATTTGAAAGCGTCGTCGATTTGGCAACCGAGAAGATCGCGACTTCGGGCGGTTCGCCGGAACTCTATCACCAGCGCTCCTTGGCTTTGTTTCAGCTCGATCTGATCGAGCAGGCGATTGCAGACTGCCGCAAGGTGCTGAAACTGAACTTGTATCACTACGCGGCTATGATCGGCTTGGGTCATTGCCACACCGAGAGCGGCGATTTGCTCGAAGCGCTGTTTTGGTTTCGTCAAGCAATCGACGTTTATCCGGACCTTGACCCCGTTCGCGTGCAGATTCGTCGGCTGGAAAAGGCGATTCAAGGTCTTTGAAGTGAGGTAGTCATTGTGTGACGTGCGGCAAGCATACTGCTTGTCGCTGAAATCAACGCCAAACGTGGCTAGGAATGCAAGCTGGAAGCGCTGGAAGCTTGCGCCACTCGCTAGTTCTGATCGTCATAAACCAGGGTGCCTTCTTCTTTAATTACTGCGACCGGCCAATTGGCGCTTGTCAATTGCGTGCGCACGATTAGGGAACCGGCTTGCGTGTGTTTGACTTGGAAGCGGAATGTGTGTTGATCTTTGTTGCGCATTTCCGGGATTGGCTCGAAGAGAATCTGGCTTCCTTCGGCGCGGTAGCGCACCGGCGCGTCCACTTTCAGAACTTGAGCTCCTGCGGGCAACTGCACCGCGAGACGGACATCTTTGTCTGGGTTGTTACCGATGTTGGTAACTTGCACGGTGTAAGTTGATGACGATCCGACTTCGATGGTGCCATTATCTTGACCGATCGTGAACGCAAGTTCAGCGAGGCCTTCCACGACAACTTGGGTTTTGGCTTCCGTGCTGAGTCCCAGGTCGGCGGTTGCGTTAAGTGTCAGTACTTGCGTACCGCGTTCAACCGGGAGAACCGTCAATTCGAACACCGCAGGTTGACCCACTGGCAATTCTTGCAGGCCGAGTGACACTGTGTGATCGGATGGACTGTAGTCGGCGAGATTGTTATCCGATGCGTTGAAGCGCAAACCGCTAGGCAGCCTGACAACGAATTTCAAATTGGTCGCAGGTGCGGTTCCATGGTTCTGAACTTTGAATTTGTAGGTTGCTTGGCGGTCCAAGTATCGCAAGCGAGGGCCTTCGATGCTGGCAGCGAGAGCCGGTGCAAGTACCGTGATGGGAACTTGCTGTTGCGCCTCTGCGCCATCCTCGGTAAGCGCGCGAATCATGCAAGTCGCGTCGCCGGGCTGTGCTGCTGTGGAGCGCAGTTCGATGCGTTGGCTTTGATTGGGTGCGAGTTCGTTGGGGAAGATCGCTTCCAGATGTTGATCGCCGCTTTCATGACGCAATTGCGCGGGCAGATCGGCTTCCAAGCGTACGCCTCGAGCAACACCGGTGCCGACATTCTTGACGGTGACGGCTATTAACTGGGAATCGCCGATGAGCGATTCTGGTTGGGCTTCGATTTGAATTTCCAATTTTGGCTGCGTCGCAACGGTACGCAGCGATGCTTGCGCGGTGAAGTGAACGGTGGCCACACTGCCCAGTTCGCCTTGTCGCTCAGGGACCATTTGCAAGTTAATCGTGCGTTCGTCTCCCGCCGGCATCTCGCCAAGTTTCCAAGTCAAAATACCTTCAACGCTTGGATTGACCGGTGGATTGGCTTCGCTGAATCGCATACCCAGCGGAACGCTGTCGACAACCGTTACATCGTGTGCAGTTGAGTTACCAGCATTGCGGACAGTGATCACAAACGTGGCCTTCTTGCCGACACGAACTTCTTCTGGCCCGCGTTTCTGAATCAACATGATCGGATTTTGAGATCCATCCAGGTAGCGGCTACCTGGTTCGTTGCTCACCAGCGATGTAAGCGCGGCTGGAGTCCGCCCGCTCGAGTTAGGAAGTTGGGAGTTATTGAAGTTGGATTGGCCGGCGTAGCCCGAACTTGGCGGCTCAATTGAGCGCGATGGATTGTTAGGTGGCGCGACAGGTTGTTGTGGGAAATTCGTCGCTGACATTACACTGCGCTGCGTATCCGACATCGAAGCAACCGGGTTCGAAGTCGCCGGGTTCGAAATGGGTAAAGTGGAAGAGTTGGCAGTATTGATTGAAAATGGGGATGGGTTGCCAGTGGCAGGACTTTGCGCGGGCAAATTCTGCGATGAAGTTGGGAGTGGTGCTGGCATAATTGACTGTGAATTGTTGGCAGGCAGCAACCCAGGAGTTGAGGCTGGTGACTGCAGCGTTGATGGATTTGCTGGTGGTTCTCGCGGTGCACTGGCTGCAGCTGCTCCAGCACCCATTGGGAACACAGGCAATGGGCTCGCACTGGAATTCGGCGTTGTCTTGGCAGCGTTAGTGCTAGGTAGTTGTGCCGCAGATGTGAGTGGCGGAATAGTGGCTGCCTGCAAGCCGGATGGAGTTTGGTAGGGGGGCGGTGCTTGCGAAGCAACGGTTGGCAGGGTTTCAGTCAACCACGATGGTGGGCCTGTTGGCAGAGCAGGTGGCATGCTTGAGTTCGCTGGCTCTTCGCCCGACGCTGTGATAACCGCAAAAGCCTGCGCACATTCCCGCAACGGGTTGTCATACGAGTCTGCAGCCGGTGGAAGCGGAGCGGGATCGTCGCTGTACAATTGATTGTCATTACCACGCACTACCGCTAGCAGGCTTTTGTCCGGTGCCTGATGCCAATCGACTTCGCCGGTATCCACAGCGATCGGTACCGCTGGTTGAGCGGGTGCTGGCTTGACATCTTCTGTACCTCGACCGCGTCGACGCGAGTCGTGCTGGGCGAGTGCGAAGGCAACCGACACGAGCAGCAGAAAGCCGCCGATCGCGGAGAGTCTAACGTTAAAGTTCTTCATAACTGCGACGTCCATGTCAGCAATAAATAAAGTCGATCAAGTATCTTTGCTAGCTTGCATCTCGCATTTTCCGAATAGGCAAATCACGATCCAGCCTGCAATCGGAGTCGTAGCAGAAATCCGCCTTTCAGCGGTAGAGCAGATCAAGTTTCAAACGCTATACGCTATAAAAAGACTAGCTGCACCGATATTTGTGGGCAGGAATGCAAGCAAAGTGGCCGAGTTGCTCCGCAACTCGGAGCCATTGTCTGATTATTGGCTTTCGTTTTCATGAGCGTATTCGAGTCGAGGAGCGACTCGAATACATCTATTCACACCTGGAAGGGATGACATCGCAAAGTTTCTGGCATCCCTTCAGGATGCAACGTCGCGTTACAATGCTCACCGGTGGTGGCGCTGCGCTTACCACCGGCTAAAGTCTGAAATCGCTGCGCGATTAACTTAGCCATTGCGTCGTATCCGACACGGCTCTTTGGAATTCGGCTTCATCAATTTGCAACGCAGATTGTGATTGCATGAGCGCCTGCATTCGGCCAGGTGAGATTGCGCCGTCAGCGCCGGCGACACCAAACATGGCTTGGACTAAAAGCAGTTTTTCTTCGTGTGAGCGACGCTCAGTGAGCGAGTTGAGGAAGCTTGGCAGATGAACGCGTTTCAGGCGAACTTGCGAACAAGTTCGACCAAGTTCTTCGCGGGTGATACTTGACTGAGCGATGTTCTGAAAGAGTTTCCGCGCCACGGCGATCTCTTGCTCGGTCACTTGCCCGTCCTCAATCATGATGAGCGCGATGATGGTTAGAAGGTCCCTGTGAAACGAGTCGGGTTTTGCTTCAGCAAGGCTAGCGACATGCTCCATGGCGGCGGACGCCATAATTCGATTTGTCAGTACCGCAGGGTCGAAGGCATTTTTGCAACGGTCGCATTGAACGAATTCTTGCATACCGCCGATTGGCAGAACCGGAATAAAGTACAAAGTCAGAAACGGTCGGGAGGATTTGTAGCGAAAAGTCTCTTTCGATTCGCAGTTTGGGCACTGAAATGTGCCGCGACTGCGAGTGCTGGACCAGTTCATTGTACCAATCACGATCATGATTTTTCTGTGAGCGAAATAGCTGAGCAGTGCCGCATTGACGAGTGGGGTGACAAGGCTGATAACAGCTTATTGTAGCTGTGGATTCAAACTGTTTTGAGTTGGCGGACAGGTTTACATGAAATCGCTGGTT
>JAYVHC010000247.1:0-3879 GCA_043771575.1 Planctomycetia bacterium | reverse complement strand
GAAACCTGCCAGCTATTGCCTGCCCAGCCGAAGGTGTGAGGCTTGCGAAGCGATTCGCCGTATACGAGAATTCTCATTGCGAGCAATCGCGATTCGCGTTGAACCCATTCACTACTCAGCCAGTTCCTACGAAAGCTTACTTTATGAGCAGCAATCCCTATTCGACACCGACCGGCATGTTCAACTCTGACGGCAGCAACACGGAGTATGCGCGCAGCAAAGTTGCGGCCCCTGCAATTGCTTTGTTAGTGGAGGGCATCATTTTCGTGCTGCTCGCAATTTGGGGCGTGTTGATGGCTGCACTTTCGTTGGCAGGCCTCAATCCGTTGGTCAATTCGCAGCGGGAACAATTCGAACAGATGCAGCAGCAGAATGGTGCTGCGTCCGAGTTCCTAGAGACCATGATGAAGATGAGCGAGACCATGCAGGGCCCGCTGGGACTGGTCCTGAACTTGATCCCATTGACGATCGCCTTCGTGGTGATATTCGGCGCCCTGCGAATGAAGAACCTGCGGTCTTACAGCTTGGCTCTGGCCAGTGCGATCCTGGGCATGATCCCGTGTTTTTCGCCATGCTGTCTCGTGGGATTGCCGATCGGGGTCTGGGCAATCGTGGTCTTGATGGATCCTATGGTTAAACAGAGCTTCAGGTAATTAGGCGGAGAGCGCTAGCTGGAAGCGCTGGAAGCCTATGCCACAAACTAACCTTCGCAGAGCATGTGAGGGTGCCACCCAAAGTTAAAGTTGGAAGTGATTGCCAAATCGGCAGTTGGGTCACATGTGGGCCTAAGTTGCACAAAAAACCCCTTGAATCCCTAAGAATTCTGGGGTTGGTCGATTGTGGCACGGATGTTGCATCACGCAATAGCGACTTGGTCGAGCTGCCACTCTGACTTGACGATTTCGTCGACTCGATTCGATGGTAATCCGTTGAGGCAGGGCAGTTGGGCTGGAAGGCCCGCGTCCGTGTGGGGCGTGGGCTGAAACTGAGACAACAAAGTTCGAGCTGCGGGCAAAGTAAAAAGCCTGTGTCGCAAGATGCGGGGACGTGGCTTGTTGATTTTTTGGCTGTTCGCAATGCGTGTCGCGGCTCGGGTGATAGTCGCAGTCTAAGATCCAATTGGAGGAGTTGAACGTGGCGAAGCAAATGGTTTTTGATGACGAAGCGCGTCAACCGCTGCTGGCTGGTGTATCCAAGCTAGCGCGAGCGGTTCGCAGCACTCTCGGTCCTCGCGGCAGGAATGCGGTGTTGGATAAGGGTTGGGGATCGCCGAAGGTGACGAAGGACGGCGTGACCGTCGCTGAAGACATCGAATTGGACGATCCGTTTGAAAATCTGGGTGCTCAGCTTGTTAAGGAAGCGGCCAGTAAGACCAACGATGTGGCGGGTGACGGCACCACGACTGCAACGGTTCTGTCGGAAGCGATCTTCCGCGAAGGCCTGAAAATGGTTGCAGCCGGTGCGGACCCAATGGCTCTGTCGCGCGGAATTGCTAAAGCGGTTGAGGCCGTGGGCGACGAGCTGACGAAGATGTCGATCAAGATCGACGAGAAGAGCAAAAGAGAAATCAAGCAAGTTGCTACTATCGCTGGTAACAACGATCCAACCATCGGCGACGTCCTGGCTGACGCGTTTCTGAAAGTTGGCAAGGACGGCGTGATCACCGTTGAAGAGGGCCGCAGCGCTGAAACAACTGTTGAAGTTGTTGAGGGCATGCAGTTCGATCGCGGCTTCCTGTCGCCGCATTTCGTTACCAACCCAGACGAAGTGGCTGTTGAACTCGACGATTGCTACATGTTGATTTTCGAAGAGAAAATTAGCAGCAACAAGAAACTCATTCCGCTTTTGGAAGCGATCAGCAAGTCGAAGAAGCCGTTGTTGATCATCGCTGAAGACGTCGACGGCGAAGCGCTGGCCACTTTGGTGGTGAACAAGATGCGCGGCATTCTGAGCGTATGTGCTGTCAAGGCTCCGGGTTACGGCGATCGCCGCAAAGCGATCATGGGTGACCTGGGTGTTTTGTGCGGCGGACAACCGATTTTCAAAGATCTTGGTATCGACTTGGAAAGCGTAAAGCTGAGCGATCTAGGTCGCGCGAAGAAGATTCGCATCACCAGCGAAGAAACGATTATCGTCGGTGGCGCCGGAAAGAAAGACGCAATTGTAGGTCGTGCCGATCAGATTCGTCGTGAAATTGAAAACACGGACAGCGAATACGATCGTGAAAAGCTGCAAGAACGTCTGGCCAAATTGGCTGGCGGGGTAGCTCAGATCACTGTCGGTGCTGCGACTGAAACGGAGATGAAAGAGCGTAAGGCTCTGCTCGACGATGCCAAGGCTGCTACTAAAGCCGCCTTGCAAGAAGGCATTGTGCCTGGCGGTGGCGTGGCTCTGCTGCGCTGCGAGCCAGCGATTGCCAAACTGAAGCTGGAAGGCGATGCTGGCCTGGGCGCCAAGATCATTTCAAACGTCCTGGATTATCCGCTGCGAGCGATTGCGAATAACGCGGGCGTAGATGGTGCGGTGGTAGTGAATCGTGTTCGTCAACAAAAGACGAAGACCGAAGGTTACGACGCTAACACAGATACCTACTGCGACCTAGTGAAAGCAGGCATCATCGACCCGGCTAAGGTAGTGCGAACCGCCTTGCAAAACGCTGCCAGCGTGGCTTGCCTGTTGCTGACAACCGAGGGGTTGATCACCGACATTCCTAAAGAAGATGATGGTGGCGAAGGCCACGGGCATCACGACCACGGCATGGGTGGTGGCGGCGGAATGGATATGGGAGGTATGGGTGGTATGGGCGGCGGAATGGGTGGTATGGGCGGCATGATGTAAGCAGCCGTGAGTCGGTTTCGGCCGCTCGTCGCTTTCGCTCCTGGTTGACTGAAACACGGTTGACTGAAAACATGGTTGCTTCAGAGCTTCGTTCTGGGGCAACTCAAACTAGACCAATAAAAACACTACAGAAAACTCGTACAAACGTACTAACTCAAGGGAATTCAATATGGCGAAGCTAAAACTACGTCCGCTCGATGATCGCGTCGTTGTCCAACCAGAAGAAGCGGAATCGACCACAGCGGGTGGTATCGTTCTGCCTGATTCGGCAAAGGAAAAGCCACAGCGTGGTACAGTCGTCGCTGTTGGTCCTGGCAAGTTGCTGGATAACGGCAATCGCGGGACATTGTCGGTGGCTGTTGGCGATGTCGTTATATACGGCAAGTACGGCGGCAGCGAAGTGGAAGTGGACGGCAAGGATGTAAAGATCCTGCGTGAAAGCGATATTCTCGCGAAGATCGTTTCCTAGTTTGCGTTACATCCGGTCGCTTCACCGTTAGTGTGCAGCGAGAAATCAACAGACAATATTCATTCAATATAAGGACCAAAAGCGTGGCAAAACAGTTGATGTTTGAGGATCACGCACGCGCTCGGATGCTGAAGGGTGTGGAGAAGCTGGCTGATGCAGTCGCTGTCACCATGGGCCCGACAGGCCGAAACGTGATCATCGATAAGAGCTTTGGTGGCCCGACCGTAACAAAAGACGGTGTAACGGTCGCAAAGGAAATCGAATTGGAAGATCGCTTCGAGAACATGGGTGCTAAACTCGTGGTCGAAGTGGCTCAAAAGACCAGCGATCTGGCCGGTGACGGAACCACGACCGCAACCGTGCTTGCACGAGCGATCTTCAAAGAAGGGCTTCGCAATATCGTTGCCGGCAGCAACCCGACCGCAGTTCGTCGCGGTATCGAGAAGGCTGTTGAAGCGGCAGTGGCAAGGTTGCACGAACTGGGCAAGCCAGTCAGCGATCGCCAACAAATTGCGCACGTTGGCGCGATCAGTGCGAACAACGATATGAAGATTGGCGAATTGCTGGCGCAG
>JAYVHC010000246.1:0-8371 GCA_043771575.1 Planctomycetia bacterium | reverse complement strand
AGTAACCCTCGCCATAATTGTTGCGCAAACGCGGCTGCTTTCTCAAGTCATTGGCGGTCAACTCAAGTTGCTCAAATCGTCCGTCGAGGGCCAACTGCGTCAAACGTTCGAGCGTCCAGGCTCCACTGAAGTCTTTCCAGCGTTGGCGTCGGTAGATTCGCAGTTGACGCGCATCGCGTATCGCGCAGACATCGGTGAGTTGATCCATGCTCATTTCCAACACCGGCTCTGGACCGAGCGGAAATTCAACGGAAAAGACGCCAGCTTCGACGTTTAAGTCTTGAAGGAAGTATTGCCGTGTTCCCTCGCGGTTTGGGCGGCTCATGCAACTCGTAATCCATTCCTGCGTACCGTCAACGGTCCCCATACCGCTAGCATGCGTTAACGGGTTCATATCGCAATTGAGAAGTTTCAGCTGCTGCGTTTCGCGATCGTTGTAGCAAATCGCGTAAACTTGCGGCTCGACCAAATAGTCAATAAAGCTCCCCGCAATGGGCATCAGAACCTGCTCCTCCTTGCCAAGTCCACCAAGCTTCTCCATTTCTTCGCGATTAGGAGAAATGTGCCATCGAAATGCAATCCCATTCGCTAGACCGAGGACCCAGTTCGCATCCGGACGAATCGCAATCAAGGGCAAATCTAACAGCGGACCTTTGAATTCGTGAGTGGTCTGGAGATCTTCACCCAGGGCATACATTTTTTTACTTTTGGTAGACACGGCATAGGTCGCCGAGTTCGCCGCACGCACCACAAACACAGGCTCATCCGAATGCGGCGGCTGCCACGACGTCAGCACTTGTCCGCTAGCCGCCACCACGCGATACACAGCGGTGCTATCCATGACTAAGGCTTGCTCTGGGTTCATATCACAAATTACGCGCGTGCATTTGCTCGACGGAAGCGGGGATGCAGTCAATCGCTTCGACGCCTTTAGGTCCCAAACTTCAAGTTGCTTGCCGAGCAGCATGAGTCGGTCGCCAGTGGAATTGACGCAGTACATGCCAGTCGCAGTCGCTGGAAATGGTATCGTCAGAAAGGGCTTCGTATCGAAATACGGTTCGGTCAGTCGGCTGTAGGTGTAGTACACATCATCCTCCATACCCGCTGGACGATACGGTTCCGTGCGTTCCGTAAACGTCAAGTTCGGCAAGTTTGCTCGAACGACTTCTCGATCAACTTGGCTTAAGACCTCCAGTTCCGAGGGCGCGGTAACATCGAACACGCCATTAACACTGAACCAATCGTAGCTACCGCGACCTGACTCCGTGACAACACCATCCGCGATGGGAGTAGCCTCTGCGACGCGTGGCAATTGCGGAACATCTTCGCAGCCTAAAAGCGCTGCCGATAATAGTAAGATAACCCAGCTAAAAAGTAGATTGCAAAGTTTCACGGAATTACCTTGGCGTGGAGTATCATAGTTCTTCATAAAACCTGCTCCTGGTTACTTACTCGACGTTGTCTGGCCGAATGGATATTGGAGCGCGAAGGCCATTCAGCATCTTGAATAGTCCATATCCAAACGATTCGAAGGGCGTCATAGGTGGCCCAAGTGGCTGACCTGTAAGGCCGCCGAGACCCTCGTCAAGTCCGTCACCCTTTCCAGCACCATTCTCCAATCTTGACCCGCAGCTCGTACTCGCTTCGAATTCAGCTCGGGGGTCTTGGTAATTCGGTGCAAACCTCAGTGGATCAATATCGCCAAGTTGAGGAACGTCTATTTGTATAGTGCTACCGTAACTTGCCCCTGTGTACCTTCCTCCTGGACCATTGAAGTAAATAGTGCTTCCCGTCCCTCGACTCATACCCATTCCCATATCACCCTCGTCGCCGTCAAATTCAGTCGCGCGATTCTGCATGACAAGCGCGTCCAAAAGTTGCGGGTTGACGTTGCTGTCCTTAAGAGTGAAACGTGCGTTGCGCAGCTTTTGAACGAGATTTTTGAAACCAACCTCGCCGAGCTTCGCGGAATTCAATTGAATCACAGCCAACTGCTGCGGGGCCGATTCTGCAAACGCATTCAGCAGTTCGTCACTCAATTCACAGCTGGAAAGATCCAGTGATTGAAGGGAACTGAGCTTTGCGATTTGACGCATGTTGTCAGCCGTCAGCTCGGCGCCGACCAAAGTGAGTCGTTTCAATTTGGCTAGACTCGGTAAAAGCTGCGTGACTTCCTCGGAGGTTAGACGCAGTTCTCCCAAATCGAGCACTTCCAAATTCTTGAGCTTGCTGAGCGTAGAAATTGAGGCTTTGCTGATTGTAGTGTGGTCCAATCGCAATGTCCGAAGTTTTTCCAAGCCGGCGAGTGACGCCAGAAACTGGTCATCGATCTTTGTACCTGTCAGTACCAGGTATTCAAGTTCGCGAAGCTCCGCAATCCTCTGAATTGTAGCGGGCAATAAATTGGTATATGCCAAAGTCAACCGCCGCAGCCCTGAGCAATTCAAAACTTCATTTACGATTGAATCGGTACATGTAGGACCGCCCGCAGCAAAGAATTTTAGATCGCGAACACCCTTGATGACCGCGCTTACGGGAAGCGGTTCTTGAAAACTAAGTCCCGCGAGCGCAGGTGCGGATTCGATGTGCAAGAATTGTAACGGCACATGCGTTTCGAAATGGTCCTTCAACCTGGGAGCATCCACGATCCGCAGCGCGTCCAACTGGAATTGATACCCATTTTGATTGGCGTCTTTTGGTTTCTCGAAGATACTCTTTCAAATTGGGAACATTCTTGATCCGCAGCTTTCCGGCCCATACGAAACTTGGGACGACTTGCTGGGGCGTCGTGCGCTGCTCCCATTGTAAAAACGTGGGCTCGAATTTAGACAAACTGGGAAGCTGCTCGAAATCGACATCGAACATTTGCAACCCATCGAGTTCCACAGTGGTCAGCTTCGGTAGATTCTTCAGGGTTAGCGCCACCGGCTCGCGATTCAGCAGCTCATCATATTCATAACACGCAAGCTCCACTAACTCGGGCCAGTCCTCCAGTCGCAATGAGTCCCCGCCACCTTTGCGAGGATGTGGCAAACTGAGCTTCTTTAACGTTTTCGCAAACGCTGGGGACCCCAGTTCCGAAAGTTGAACGTCCGTATGAACCAGATTGAGTTCCAACAAGCGAGGCTGCCCGATCGCAGCCACTCCGGCTGCGGTGATATTCGTTCGCATCAAGTTCAGTTTACGAAGCGATTGCATCGAACGAATCGCAGCAATCGCATCGGCGTTTAGCGGCCGTCCGACGATACCAATTTCGGTGAGCAGCGGATTGGTTGATAAGTGATTGAGCGTGCGAAAATCATAGTTGCCACCGGCGATATTTAAAGTTCTCAGATACGGAAGCGCGACTACTTTGGCTAGTAGTGCATCATCAGGGTTCACGAGTCGCACTTCAGTTGTACGTAGACACGCCGCGTGTCCACCCACTCGCAGCAACTCGCGAGCTATCCATGGTAGCATCGCTGATCGCTTCGCTCCGCCCCCTTTGTTGGTGACCTCTGTCGCCAGTTTCTTATCTAGCTCTCCGCGTTTGCGAAGCGTTTGCCAGAAACCAAACACGCCCGCGATCAAAGCCGTAACCACGAAAATGTCCGCTAGTTGCAGACTGCGTCGCTTCGGCTTGCTCAGTCTTTGCAGCTTGGGATTCGGGACATTGGGATTTCCTTGTGCTGCACCTCGTTCGCTATCGCCCTCCTCGAATTCAAGCTTATCGCTTCGAATCCTCTTACGGAAAATGAGCCGCTCGTACAGCACGATAACAAGCGGTACTAATGACCAGAAGCAAATGGTGAGCATCATGGCTGACCACTTGAAACTGGCAACTCGCAACTCGCCGGCTGCCCCGATACTTTGATAGAACTTGAAGGGCCAACCCGCAAACGTAGGCGGAAGTTGTTTTGTCGTCGCAGCGTTGGATATTCCAACGGATCCTGGAAGCAGTTGCACACCCATCCCGAACGGTTCGCTGAGCACTTCCTCGTAGACATAGGGCCAATTAACGACAAGCACCAGAGCAAGGAATCCCAATATCTTCAGCACTCGCGACATCGAGTTACCCGCCTGCTAATAAAACAAGTTATAAAGATATAGAAACGGTTCTCAACATACTTTACCAGTGCATTACAAAGCCGCCGTCGACATTGATCGTTTGGCCGGTTACATGAGCTGCGCGATTCGACGAGAGAAATACGACCATGTCGGCGATGTCTTCAGGGGCTTGGAATTTACGCAGCGGCACGACGGCGGCGATTTTGCGAGCGGACCACTCTTCGTAATCCAATCGATCGGCGGCAGCCGTCTTATCGTACCATGCTTGCCAGACAGAACGATTTAGAGGCGTGCGGACCATACCCGGACAAACGGTGTTGACTCGGATACCATATGGCGCGAGATCTTTGGCAAGGCACTGCGCGAAATTGATGTTGGCGGCCTTGCTCGCGCTGTACGGAGGATCAGTTTGCGAACCGATCTGTCCGGCGACTGAGGCGAGAAAGACCATGGTGCCGCTCTGGCGTTCGATCATGTGAGGCGCGACAGCATGTGCCACGTGAACCATCCCCATCATGTTTACCTCCAACGTACGCGGCCAATCCTTTGGCTGTAGGTTCGTGAACGGAAATCCGAATTTGCCGGAACCAATCGCGGCGCAATGGACAAGATGGCTAATTGTGCCGAATTGCTGTAGCGTCTCGGCCATCGCTGCTACCACAGATTCGTAATCCGTCACATCGACTTCGTAGCCAGAGCACTGTACCGAAAGTTCGTTGCCGAGCGACGTGGCTATCTCAGGTGTGTTGCTAGCCGAATCCCAAAGTGAGATCTTTGCGCCTTCACTGGCAAAACAACGTGCTGAAGCCAAACCTATTCCGCTCGCGCCGCCAACGATCACCGCTACGCTGCTCTTCAGTCCTAGTTCCATCGGTGACGATCCCTTAACTCTGCGAATTGCGTTTTAACTACCGAAGTGATCCAAAGCGACTTGACGCATGGCTTTCAGATCCAGTTTGCCGCTGCCTAGCACAGGCACTGCGCTGACCGACACAAAACTATCTTCGCTAGGCAGATACAGGTTCGGCAAGCCTGCGAGCGACAGTTTTTGGAGCAACTCGCTTTTACCGAGCGGCAATTCAGTGTGCAACACCACCAATCTTTCGCCCCGTTTCTCATCGGGAATCGCAGTGATCGCGACGCGCATCGATCCATCTTCATTGCCGCCGACAATCTCTGTCATGGTTTCTTCGATTTGGATATGCGGAACCATCTCTCCGCCGATTTTGGAAAATCGACTCAGGCGACCGGTGATGTGAATATAGCCATCGGTGTCAATAAAGGCGACGTCTCCCGTGCGATACCAATCGTCATGCATCACTTCTTGTGTTAGATCGTCACGGTTGAGGTAACCTTGCATCACGTTCGGACCGCGAATCTCGAGCAGGCCTGTATCGCCGACTCCTAGCACCTTGTCATCGTCCAAACCGACCACGCGGGCCTGCACGTGGCAGACTGGCCTGCCAACACTACCCTCGCGCAAGCCCGAGTCCTTGCGATCGCCGACACGTTTGCTGGGAATATTGACCGAGACCAGCGGGCTCAGCTCGGTAGTCCCATAGCCTTCGACCGGACGAATGCCGAATCGCTGTTCAAATTCCTCAGCCAACGGCAGCGGCATTTTCTCCGCGCCTACTACCACGACTTCTAGTTTCTTGAACTGCGCCGGTTCGATGCGACGAATGTAAGCTCGCAGAAATGTTGGCGTCGCCAGCAGAACCGTCGCACCATAATGTTCGGACAGTTTGCCAATGGGTCGCGCTTCCAGTGGACTGTAATGGTAGATTCCCGAACAAGGCAGCGACAAGGCCGACCACAACGTAACGGTGTAACCAAACGAGTGGAAGAAAGGTAGAATTCCCAACACAACGTCGTCACTTCGTAACCGAATCGATTCGTCGATGCCTTGAACGTTGGATTCAATGTTGCCACACGACAGCACAACACCCTTGGGAACTCCGGTTGAACCTGAAGTGAAAATGATCGTGAGCGGATCGCTGTGTTTCTTCGCCCCCAAACCCAAGGCGCGATGCAGTCCGTCAGCCGATCGCAACTTTGCATTGGCAGCCGCGACGAGCTTGTCCGTCCACGAAATCTTGTCTTTGAGGTCCTCCAGGTAGATTACTGGTGCGCTAATCTGCATACCCAGTTTTTCCATGAACTTGCGACTGGTAATCACATGCTTCAGATTACTAGCCTCGCAACACTGTTTGAGTAAACTCTCGCTAACAGTGTAATTCAAGTTTACGGTGACCCGGTTGGCTAAACCCAACGCAAAGTTCGTCACTACCGCTGGAACACTGGGCGGCAAGAACACGCCCACGTTTTTCTCGTCTGCCTCTGAACCGAGTACTTCGCGTAACAGATAACGCCTGAGTACCAAGGTACGCATGAGCAGTTCTTCATTGGTCAGCTTGGCGCCGGTCGAGTCCGCTACCTTAAACTCATTTTTGCCTGACTTCAGTTGACGCAACAGCCGCAACGTAATAACTGGCGTCGAAGGATCGATTTCAGGTGGTTTGATCATGTTGTTGTTCAGAGACTACTCAGTGAAAAAAATGAACATCGAACCAAACTGAGTATTGTGAGCCCTGCGCGCCAGCATTGAAAGATCACTTCCACGTTTTTGGATCATCCGGATTGACCCTGCGGCCAAAAGTCGATGTGTGTTGGCTGGGTCGCTTCTGCCGGGTTCATGATTGCTACATTCTGGACTCTGTCACGTAATAGCTAGCTAGTTGGACAGCCCCACCTGGCAGCACAGTACAAGCCCGAAGCGCAAGCGAGTGAATGAGTTGCGTGGATTCACTCGCTTGCGCTTCGGGCTTGTATTCCCCGTGTTTTAGCACAAAGTAGCGCTGTCCAATTCCACGCCTCACCCTTGCGAACTATGTCGTTGAGAATGGTCAACAGTTTGCGAATCGCTGCGGCCCTCAATGGTTCCGGAAAGCTCACTGGCTCACTTGAAAGTTTTCATCCGTTGGAAAAATGCGCGTTGACTTCGCAACGTTGCCCTTCGGCAAGCTCACGGAAAGGAGCGTTTTCCATGTAGTAACCAGCCCAGTGGCGTGTACCGAACGAATACTACATAAGTTGCCATGCAGGGAATCACGGTACCCGCCAAGACCAATACAAACTTCAGCCACAACGGCAGAGTCAGTGGAATGAGGAGTGTCTGTAGGAAGATCACAAGCGGCAGGTGAAGCAGATATACCCAATAAGACGAATCAGCGACAAAGCCAAGCAAGGGACTCTTGCCGGCCAAATAACGCTGTCCAAATAACAGTGACGCGATCGTAAGCAACACCGATAAATAGGCAGTCAAACATGCCTCAACCACGCGTATCCAATCACTCTGTGACGAAGACCCTGCAACAATCTCTGTCAAATCCAGCACGGGCATTAACCAGTAATAGGGTGCGTACAGCAATAGGCAAATCGCGGTGACGTGCCAAAAATAGGGGCGGCAACTATCAAGGAAGCGCTCCCTGCCAAACAACTGCCAGCCTGCAAAATAAAACAGACCATAAAACGCAAACGGCCACCACTGTGGAATGAACGACTCAGGTGCCGGCAGCGGAGCGCCGGCGGCCAACGCTCCCGGTACAAGAATTAACGGACAAAGCAGCCACAATGATGGTCGCCGGAACCACGCAGGCGGTTTCAGCCAATTGGCGTGGTACAATAGTGCCCCGATGGCAGAAAACGCCATCAAGTAGTAGAGAAACCATAGGTGCATCGTACTAGCCGGTTCCTGCTTTTGGATACCAGAGCTGGTCGTCGCGGCTGCGGCGATCAGCCCCATCAGGCCTTTTGGCTCTGCGACGTATGACAAAGAGAAGACAATGACAATCGCCATGGCTGCCAATAGGAAGGGATAGAACAACACGAAGGGTATTGCAATTCGCAAGCATCGATTCCACAGGAATTGCCTCAGTCCTTTCCGCTCGATGACCAACTTGGCAAAATAGCCGGATAGCAGAAAGAACAATGACATGCGGAACAAATGGATGAACCAAATACTGGCATCGACCGTGACACTTGCCTTGGAATCTGTCGCCAGCCAAACGGACTGGGCAGGCTGGGCATAGGCAAGCGCCGAGTGAAGGAACACACCCAGCAACATGGCCACTGCCCGCAAATTGTCCAAGTAGTGAATGCGCCCGGCCTGCACCACCGGCGGAGTGGACGCTCGTTCCAACAAATACGGGCTCTTGTCGCGGCTGGATTCGACCATCACAACGGACATTTAAACCAAGTCCCGCTGGCGAGTTTGAAACACGAAAGCCAGCCCGAGCGACACCGCAATAATCACCAGTTCCAC
>JAYVHC010000245.1:0-9484 GCA_043771575.1 Planctomycetia bacterium | reverse complement strand
CATTGCCGAAAGCCTTGGGTTTGGTTGTTCTGAAGTGTTGTAACTCCTTTACATACCAGATCTAAGGCTTTCGCGCGATAGGTCTTAACCAATAAGCGTGCAATATCCGGGCTAGCGCCTCAGGCTCAATTTCGCTTGCAATTACAATGCGAAACATAAAATCGTCTGTCTCCGGTGGTGGTGTTCAGCGAGAAGTCTCGTTTTTTATGATAAATCCTAGGCTGTGCCGAACGAACCTCTCGAATTGCAAGCCAGTCCTATGAGTTCACACCGCAGGAAGAAATCGAATGCAGCGCACCGCTCGATATTGAGCCGGCTCGCAAAGCCGCCGGTCCATGCGGTAGCGCACCGACGGCGTGGGATTGCACGCAAGTTTTCGCAGCTACGAAATACTGGCGCTGGAGGGCTGGCGGCGTTTTTGGCGGTCCTTGGGCCAGGCATGTTGGCTGGGCTTTCGGACGATGATCCCGCTGGTATCACTACGTACTCAGTGCTGGGGACCGATTACGGCTATCGCTTGCTGTGGATCATTCCTGCTTCGACGGTTTTACTGATCTATTTCCATTTGCTCGCTGTACGAATTGGAGCGGCTTCTGGCAAAGGATTTGTCGGGATTGTTCGCGAGCGATGGGGCGCTAGCATGGGATATGCAGCGGTTATTGGACTGCTGCTCGCAAATTTTGGAACAATCTGTGCTGAATACGCTGGAATCTCGGCAGCGGCTTCGTTGGTTGGGATCCCCTCGTGGATCAGCACGCCGATCGCTGGTTTACTGATCTGTTTGGTTGTAGTGCTCGGCTCCTTTCATCGCGTTGAAATGGTGTTGCTGGTCATTTCGTCAACGCTTGCACTGTACATTGTCGATGGCATCTTGGCGCGCCCCGATTGGTCACTGGTCGTTCAAAACTCGTTGATTCCTAATCTACCTGTTAACCAATCGGCTTGGATTGCCGTCACTGCAACCTTGGGCACGACTCTCGCTCCGTGGGGATTGGCATTTTTACAGTCGTATGCGGTCGACAAGAAGATTACGGTTGCCGATCTGCGTTGGGAGCGGGTTGACGTTGTCATTGGCTCAGTACTTACCGGCGTGATCGGGCTGGCGATTGCTGTCGCATGTGCGGCGACCCTTCATCAAACTGGAGCCCATATTGAAGAGGCCAGCGATGTGGCAGTTGCCCTGCGTCCGCTGGCTGGTTCGTTCGCAACGGTGTTGTTTGGAGTAGGGTTGCTGGGTGCTTCGTTGTTGGCTGCCGCCATTGTTCCGCTAGCAACATCGTACTCCATTGCGGAGGGCATCGGAGCACCTGCGTCGCTCGACCTCGACTCTCACCACTTTCAGTTTTTTTACGCCGCCTTTGTGGGACTGACCGTGGCTGCAGTCAGTGTCGTTTCGTTGCCCGGGTTGCCATTGATTCAGTTGATTTACTCGAGCCAAGTGGTGAATGCAGTACTGTTGCCGTTGCATGTCGTGGCGTTGCAGTTGCTGGCGAGAGATCCGTTGGTTGTTGGCGGGGCGAGAATCGGTAGTCTGTCGAACTTTTTTGGATGGGTGAGCATTGCCCTCATTGTCGCTTGCGTGGCTGCGTTGATAGTAAGTTGTTCGAGGTGATCAACGACACTATAATGAGCGTCACGAATGCGAGAGGTATGGTAACGATTCCGGGTTGGCTGAAGGGCATGTAGCTGGATTCTTTGGGCCAACCGTAGATGGCTGCGTAAGTGTCGCCCGAGAGTAAGATCCAGGCCAGCGAACTGGTCATGCCGACGACGATACTGGCGATGATTCCTTGGCGAGTCGTCTTGGGCCAAAAGAGCAACATGACGAGCGAGGGCAAGTTCGCACTGGCGGCGACGCTGAACGCCCACCCAACCAGATAGTTGACGTTGAATTTTTCAAACATGATGCCCAGTGCGATGGCGATCAATCCCACCCCAACCGCAGAAACTTTGGCGACGGGATCTGTTCGTGTTCCGTGAGTTTCATCCCGAGCACGCTGGTCAATAAGTCGTACGTCACAGCGCCGCTGGCAGCCAGGATCAAGCCGCTGACCGTTCCCAGTACGGTTGTAAAAGCGATGGCGGAAATGATGGCGAACAGTAACTGATTAATGCTTTTAGCGAGTAGAGGAGCGGACATGTTGCTATCGGTCAGGTCCAAAGTACCGCTGGTCATCGCGCCCAGGCCCAGATACAGCGTCAGCGTGTAGAACAATCCGATGCTGGCGATTCCCACGATGGTGCTCTTCCGCGCGGCGGCTTCGTTCTTGACGGTGTAGTATCGAATCAGAATGTGTGGCAATGATGCAGTTCCACAGAAGAGCGCGAGCATCAGCGATAGAAAATTGGCGCGATCGCTCCATTTGTCGCTGCGGATGCCTGCGAACATTGCATGCTCACCGGGCCGCAGTACGCGACTGCCATCAGTGGGTTTTTGAAAGAACACTTTGGTTTTCGATTTGTCAGCGTGGGTCACATCAGAACTCCCCCACAGCACAATCTTGCTTTGACGCAGTACACTGAAGAACTCAAGCGGACCGAGTGGACCGGTTTTTTGTTTTCCATCGGGTAGACTTTCGAGGTAGCCCACGGGATGCAATTCAGGTTCACCTTTTTGGGTTCCCTTTTGTTTACCATTCACTAATTCTTTGCCGCCGACTTTGCGATAGGTTTGAGCTTCGCGGAGGATCACTTGGCCTTCGGGTTCGGTGGCTTCAGGTTCGGTGGTTTCAGGTTCGGTGGGGTGTTGACTAAAGACACTGACTTGCTCGTTGAGCGATGCGCGCACGAAGGGGCTAGCTTCCCAACCATCATCCGCGGCCATCACGATCGCGCCGCCAGGGAGCTCTGTTCCCGCAGTTAGTTTGGTTTTCTCTAGCGGTCCGATCTTTTGAAACTTGTGACCATCGACTCCGCCCTCTTGAACATCAAAACCTCGCGCTAGCAGCATCACCGTCAGCAGGCCACTGAACGCAACCAACAGAGTACCTTTGATGAACTGGACCCAAGTCGTCGAAACCATGCCGGCGGTAACGACAATCAGGATTACAACGGCGCCGACCAAAACGACCCCGAACCAATGCGGCCAGCCCAACAGCGGCCGAACTAAAGCCCCGGCCCCGACCATTTGTGGAATCAGATAAAAGAGGCTTACGGCGAGCGTAGCGATTCCGGCGGACAGTTTGATGCCGCGCGAGCCGAATTTGGCATCCAGAGCATCGGCGAAAGTGAATTTCCCAAGACGCTTCATCGGCTCGGCGATCACAAACAGCGCGACGATCCAGCCTGCGAGGTAACCGATCGAATACAGAAAGCCATCGTATCCAAAGGAAGCGATCATCCCGCAGATGCCCAGGAACGAAGCGGCGGAAAGGTAGTCACCAGCAAACGCGACGCCGTTAACGATCCATGGGATTTGACCATGAGCCGCGAAGTAACCGGCGGATGATTTCGCGCTGCGACCAAGATAGAAACTCAGGCCGAGCGTTACACCGACGAACGACATGAAGACAACGACTGCAATGAGCGACGGTTCGTAAATCACAGCTTGTCTCCCGATTCGCGCTTCGCGTCTACAGGCGACCAGCACAAAAATCCGTAAACCAAGGCCAGGATCAGCGCCAGCGCTATAAGCCCGAAGCCCCAGATGATGGCTAGGTTAAGCCCAAGAAACGGAACCCATTCCACCCAGCTCGCCGCAAAGGCATTGACGAGTACAAAACCGAGGTAAAACAGGGCGTAGATTGAAAATAAAATCAATCCGTACTTAGAATTGCGAGCTTGAGAGGAAGGTGTATCCACGTCGTTTTGGCCTCGAGCAGAGGGATGCAGTTCGGAGGGGCACCTACTAGGCTTTGTCGCAAAAGGGGTCTGACCCTTTGCATGCCCAAGAGGGTCAGCCCCCTTTTGAGACAAAGCCTAGCTTGAAGGGCCTTGGCAAGCAAGCAGGACTTCAGCTTGAGCGATATACAGAAGAAGCGTTCGGTGTAAGGCTTACTTCGGATCGAGTAATCCTCGTATTTTGAGCCAATCGGTGGCACGTGCGGGCCAACTGGAGATGACGGAGTTGGTTTGTTCTCTCACTCCGTAGCCATGACCACCGTTTTGATAAACGTGCAACTCGGCCGATACGTTATGCTTTTTCAGTTCGATGTAGATCTTAGCTGCGCCGATCGCGCTGGATGCATCATCATGGGTGTGTACGATGAACGCCGGAGGGGATTGGTCGGTGACATTGATGGATTCGAGCAATTCGCCCTTGGCATCAATGACCTGCCATGGATAAATTAGCAGCGAGAAAGCAGGCTTGCAGGATCGCTTGTCGATTTCATCAGCACTTGGGTAGGCAGCTTGCTCGCCGCTGGTGTGCAAGATCGAAGCGATTTGACCGCCAGCAGAAAAACCTAACACACCGATGCGATCTGGGTTCAGTTTCCAACGCTCCGCATGATGACGCACCAGCCGCAATGCGCGCTGTGCGTCTTGCAGTGGGCGTTGCCATAGCGGTTCGCCGGGCGCGGCCGCTTCCTTCGTGCGATATCGCAGCACGTATGCGGTGATGCCAATCTCGTTAAACCAGGCGGCGGCTTCCGAGCCTTCCAAGTTAGGTACAACATAGCCAAAGCCGCCACCGGGTAAAATGATGACTGCCGTTCCGCTAGGGTTGTTCTTGGCGGGATAAACGTCAAGCGTTGGTCGACGAACACCCGAAACGCGGTCGATAGGTCTGGCTTCGCCTTTGGATGGTTGCGACGTCCCCGTTTCGCGACTGGTCTCGTTGGGAGCCAAGTCGTCACAAACGTCTAACTTGGACGGTTCGTCGGCTAGCGAAATAGCGTCAACACAAATCAAGGTAAAAATCGCGACACAGAATTGCGCTGCGATTCGGATCAGCATTTGCGCTCTATTCATATTGCTCGCCTTCGAGTAATTCGTTTGTTGGATAGCGCCACTTAGCGTTGGAGTCCAGGCTTTAGCCGCTTTTGCACATGCGCACTACAAAAACGTCTAATGGCTGTACTCCAACGAGTAGGCAACTAAATCAGTCTCTCAACGTGGCAATATCGGACTTGGTTATGAAGGACTTGGGGAGAGCGGATTTCTTACCCCAAATCCAACATATTCCTATTTTTTGTCCAAGCCAGCCTTGGTAACGAGTTCTTTGGCTTCAGGGGTTCCGACCTTTTCGGCGATCGCGTGGGCTGCTTGGGCCGCGTCATCTTTCAACTCCGCAACTTCGGCGGTTTTGATGGCGAGCTTCAGATTCTCCAGGCTGGGATAGCGCTTGAGCACTTCTAACACAAGCTTTTTCTCTGCCGGAGCTTTAGAAATCTCAAAGGCTTTTTGGCACATAGCAATCCGCTCTGCGTCCGACATGACGAACTGCCTCGCAATGCGGATGTAGCCGCGGATCGAACGTACTTGGTACTTGTCGGCTGGTCCCGTTGTGGACAATTCGAGCAAGACGGGTGCGGCGTCAATAGTCATCCAGTCGCCGAGCAACTTGCTACTGGCGTCCTTAAGTGCTGACTCAGAACTCTTGCCAGCGTCCGCGATCGCTTTCAATGCATTGGTACCACCTACGCTGGCGAGAATGTCGAGAAGTGCAGTCTGGATGGCGATGCTTTTTCCCGGCATCGCCGAGGCGATCTCTGCAGCGCAGACTTCACGATCCGGCATCCGCACGGCGGCCGCTTTAAGTGCTTGCTGAGCAGTCGCGGAATCCTCTTCATAATTGGGTGAAACGACCTGCGTGATCAGAACGGACATTCTGTCTGGAGGCACGGTTGCGCCGAGCGATGTGAGAGCGGCACTACGCACTGCTTCGTCTTTGCTGGCGAGCGCTTTGAGCAGTTCGGCCGTAGCTTCAATGCGGCGTTGGCCGACAACTTCTATCAACGCGACTAACGTTTTGCCTTTTGCTTTGGGAAGCCGCGACAGAATCTCTTGACTGATGCTGGCATCTGGTAGTTCAGACAACGCCGTCTTCGCATTTTGAGCCAATACGGTGTCGGTGTCGCTGGCGATGTCCAGCAATGTCGGAACGCAGGATACGTCACCCACGCGACCCAGTGCATTGATGGCGGAGAATCGCACCACTTGCTCGCCCGCGCTGGCGGCTTTTAAAATCGCTGATAGCTGGACGGTGTCTTTCCGATCTGCCATCGCTTGGATAACCAGCGCTGCCCGCTCAGGCTTGGCTTTGGCTAGCTCCGTGGCAAGTGTCTGATCGACTTCGCGGCCTTGCATTTCACGCGCGGTGGCGAGTGCGATGTTGAAAAGTTCTTTCTTGGGTGAATTGAGAGTTTCAACGAGCAATGGAATGCCCTCCGCTTTACGCGCCAGAATCGCACCACGCGTTGCCTCGACAACCCGCTGAGCGGGCACGTCGGCTTTGCGAACTTCGTCGTAGATAGCAACCGATTCGGCGGCGTTACCTTCCGCCAAGAATCGTTCCGCACATAGTACACAACCTTCAGCGATGGCTGAACGAACCGCTTCAGGCACTTTGGCTAGCGATTGACGAAGAGCCTCGGCGGCGGACGCATTTCCGATTTTCCCTAGTGCCACAGCGGCGGCGGACGCAACTTCGCTGTCTTTATCTTGCAAGCGCGTTTTCAGAGTATCGACAGCGCCCGCGTCGCGACGGACGCCAATCGAATTGAGCGTGCCGACCAGCAACTTGCCTTGCAGCGATCCAACGGCACCGCGGAGTGCTTCGTCAACCTTGGGACCAGGGATCGCTTCCAGCGCGATGCGCGACCACGACGCTAGTTTTTCATCGCCCAAGAGTTTTGCCAACTCTGCCGCAGCGGCTTCTGAACCATAAACGGCTAGCCGTTTGCAGGCGATTGCTTTATCGGCACCGGGCGCATCGCCCGTTAAGACGCCGAGCAGGTCGCTTTCCTTTTCCATCGTGGCAACTTGGCTCAAGCCAACGCGACTCGAGGCGAGGGACAGCGCCGCCCAGGCTGCGAGAAACAATATCGAGGGTAGTAATCGTTTTTTCATGATTGAATTTCTTATCGGTAGTTTGTGTTAGTAGACGCATCTTGTACGCCCAGACATGGCTGAGTCGGATTGTGAACGATGCGGATCGGTGGACGTTGAGTTCGGCAATAAGCAGTTGCGAATCAGATCCGCCAAGGCTCTCGCAGTGCTTCTGAGCGCAAGCGATTCGCGGCTTCGTCGTTAACGAAGGTGTGAGTCTTGAGATCCAGGTTCACTTGACGATTCAAGAACAAAGCTATGTTGGCACCGTGACATGCGATGTGCGCGTTGCACGCGGCCAATGCATTGCCCTTTGGCTTGCCACGCGATTTCACACAATCCAGAAAATCACGAACGTGATAAGTCGCTGGGTAACCACCGATTTCATCGACGGTGCGACCAGCCAACAACTCAGGCGAACTCAATACCAACTTGCCGCTATCGCCTGCTTCGACCCAGCCGGTCTCGCCTTCGAAGCGAACTGGACAAGATCCCAATGGAATCCAACCCTTCTCGCGGAAAATCAACTCGACGCCGCTCTCATAGCGGGCCATCAGCTCGCCGTCTTTCATCGCATTGTATTGGATGGGTGGTGGGCAATCGTTGACTGCCCATTGGCAAAGATCAACGCAGTGCGAACCCCACTCAAGCACCCCGCCGCCAACTAAGCCGCCACCCTTCTCGAAATTGAAACCATCGAGGTGTTTCTTGTTGAACGGTCGCCAAGCCGCTGGTCCCAGGTACATATCCCAATCGATTGATTCCTTAGCAGGCAATTCCTCGGGCGTTAACCAACCGCTGGTCATGGCCTGCATGCCGGCCGGATGTGCGTAAACCCGCTTCATCTTGCCAAGTTTTCCGGTTCGAGCCAAGTAGCACGCGAATGCAAAGTGCGGCAGGTTGCGCCGCTGCGTACCCGCTTGGAAAACTCGGCCCGTGCGTTCCATGGTGTCGCGAAGAATTAGACTCTGCGCGATGTTCTTCGTGCAGGGTTTTTCACAATACATGTCTTTGCCTGCTTTAGCCGCTTGAACGGCCATAGTGCAGTGCCAGTTTGGTCCTGTCGCGATCAATACCGCGTCGATATCCTTGCGATCAAGAAGTTCGCGAAAGTCGGTATGCGTGGTGCATGCTTGATTTCCATACTTCTCGTCAACCAGCTTTTTAATCTTTGTGCGTTGTGTTTCTTTGATATCGCAGACGCCCACGAACTGAACATCGCTCTGTTCGAGGAAGCATCCCAAATCGTAGGTGCCACGACCACCGATACCGATGCCGCCCACGACCACGCGTTCGCTAGGGGCCGTTGCTCCGTCGCGCCCAAGGGCTGAACTAGGAATAATGGTTGGCAGGGCAACCGCTGCACCAGCTGCCGACAGCGTGGTCTTCAAAAACCGACGCCGATGTAATTGTTTTTTCTTCATGGTCATTGCATTTCTCCTGGTTGTTTGTTGGCCCTTACGCCCTTACGCTGATCCGTTGGGTTATGGTACTTCCAATAAACCAACAGCATACCCCAAACCGATGCGCCAGAATACTCGTCTCTTTTTTGTTTCCATGGAATATCGCGCAGGCTATTTCTCGGAATGAATCATACCTCTTCGAGTGGCTGAGTGGCATCGCCAAAGGATTTAGGTCGAACTTCGACTTTGTCCATCATGGATAAGAATAACCGGCACATTTGACGCTCGGGCTTGTCGAGGTAGTCCAGCACGCGTCCACCCTTGATTTTGCCGCCACCGCCGCCCAGCAACACGACTGGCAGTTTGGTCGCGTCGTGACCGCCGGTCAACATACTGGAGCAATAGAGCAACATGGAATTGTCCAGCAGCGTGCGTTCGCCTTCTTGGATCCCGTCAAGCCGACCGGCGATGTAAGCAAGTTGCTGAATAAAGAACTGATTGACTTTCAGCCAATCCGCAGTATCCGAGTGCGACAAGAGGTGGTGGATCATGTAGTCAACGTTAAGGTTCGGAAACCGCAGCGACGAATGATCGTTGTTGAGCTTCAACGTACAAACGCGCGTGGTGTCGGTTTGGAAGCCAAGCACCATGATGTCACACATCAATCGCATGTGGTCCGCGATGTCCTGAGGGATGCCATCAGCGGGCCGCGGAATGTTAGGTTTATCCAGTACCGGGCGATACCCTTGCAACTCGCCGCGATTGCCTGCCTGTTCGATGCGTTGTTCGACATCTCGCACTGAGTCGAGATACTCGTCGAGTTTGCGTTGATCGCTGGTGCTGATCTGCCGGCGCAGATCCTTGGCTTCGGTCAGTACTGCGTCGAGCACGCTTTCGTCGCCACGCTGCGCATCATCTTTGAACAGTCGATCGAAGGCGAGCGCCGGATACAACTCGAGCGGCGTAGGGCTAGTGGGCGAGGTCCACGAGATATGCGAGCTATAAAGCATCGAATAATTTTTATGCACTGACGGATTGGATTTTTCACAGCCAAGCACCAAACTTGGGACTTTGGTTTGTCGACCGTAGTG